>NZ_JBHFHK010000018.1:0-37455 GCF_041928215.1 Hubeiibacter jixunmingi
GAGAATGAAATTAGTGGCAGGATTTATAAATTGGCAAGTTAATCGCTAAATTTACATTTTCGAAAGAGGTCTAATGATCATGTAACAACATTTTCAATAGGTGATTTTGGTGGAGATCAAAGAGATAGTGGTATTTTGAATGAAAAAGGTCAAGAGCTAAAAGGTCAAGAAGAAATTGAAAATGCAGCTTATTTATCTAGCCAAGGTGAATTAGGAAAGCTTAGTGAGGGCTTGGCGATGTATTGCGTAAAAAATAAATGTGGCTTCATTGATAAAACTGGCAAGGAAATTATAAAACGCCAATATCAAAAAACCGCTTTTAATTATAACTTTAGGTTAGGACGTAATATTGTCGGAAAAGAAGACAAAATGCTATTGATTGATTCATCAGGAAATGAGCTGACACCTTTATATGATGAGATCTTACGATTGAATGAGCCTTTGATGCGAGTTGCTAAAAATGGCAAATATGGCATGATTAATCAAGATGGAAAATTGGTTATTCCTATTATTTATGATGAAATTGAATATGACATGGGATGGTATAATCGAGCATCGACTTATCCTAGATTTTCATTTTATGCTTCAGATTTTGTTCCACCAATGTTTAATGGAGCAAGATTTTTTGATGGAGATATCGCATTGGTTAAGTTAAATGGAGAAAAGATTTATATTAATACGCAAGGTCAAAGAGTAAAATAAAAATTTCGAGATATTAATTTTCTTATTATAATATGGCGACTCGTAATACATATTTTACAAGTCGCCTTAACATATTAGGTTTTAGCTAATAGATTTCAGCTAAGTTCCTAAAAACAATTTAGGCTTTTAAAATTGATAATCACCATACTAATCTACACATTGCAGGTGCATTACCATAGCAATTATGTGGATTATATCTTTTTGTATCAATTTGATAGCCTTTATCTTTCATACATTGCGTTTGTACTCTAAACTGTTGTTCGCTAATTTGAGTAACATTGTCAATATAGTTACAAGAAGCCAAATCTTTTCTAACTTTTTGCGTGTCAGCATTTTGCATATGCCAAGCGTCCACAGCATCAGGTGGTGGCTGATAATAACTTGAGGATAAAGTAGCACAACTTGATAAGCTTAATGCTACACAAGCTAGAATTAGTGAATTAGAAATAATTTTCATTTGATAACTCTACTTAATTAGTCAGCACGCAACAAGTCATTGATACTGGTCTTAGCACGGGTTTGGGCATCGACTTTTTTCACGATCACTGCACAGTACAAACTATGCGAGCCGTCTTTGCTTGGAATGCTACCTGACACCACCACCGAACCTGCTGGGATACGACCATAGCTGATTTCGCCTGTTTCACGATCTAAAATCTTGGTAGATTGACCGATATACACGCCCATTGAAATCACCGAACCTTCTTCGACAATCACACCTTCTACGATTTCAGAACGTGCACCGATAAAGCAGTTGTCTTCAATAATCGTTGGATTGGCTTGTAATGGCTCTAACACGCCACCGATACCCACACCACCTGATAAATGCACGTTTTTACCGATTTGAGCACATGAACCCACCGTCGCCCATGTATCGACCATCGTGCCTTCATCGACATACGCACCGATATTGACATAAGATGGCATCAAGATCACATTCTTGGCGATAAATGAGCCTTTACGGGCTACAGCAGGCGGTACGACACGCATACCTGCTGCTTTAAATTGCTCTTCAGTCCATCCAGTGAATTTGGTATCGACTTTGTCAAAAAATTGCAAATCGCAAGATTCAATGATTTTATTGTCATTCAATTTAAAAGATAGTAATACCGCCTTTTTCACCCATTGGTTGACAATCCACTCACCATTGACTTTCTCAGCGACGCGTAATGTGCCATTGTCGAGCTTTGCTAAGGTATCTTGTACTGCATCACGGATGTCTTGTGGGCAATCTTGTGCAGTAAAATTGGCACGGTTTTCAAACGCTTGTTCAATCAATTGTGCAAGTTGTGACATGAGCTATTCCTATAAAAAAGGTTTAATGTTAAAAGATAAAATTATTCTAAACAAGAATGATAAATTTGCAACGCCAAATTTTGAGTTTTGATGGATTTAATATATATCGTTACAATGAAAATCCGATAAATGGTAGTTTTTAATATTGCTGTTCGGCAAATCAGTTTTCTTTAAGTCTTTTTTGTGGCGAGAAATGACGCATAAATGTAAAAAACATGTAAAAATAAGTCTTGTGTAGAATCAGTAATGTCTTATTTTTTTAATCTAAACATATGAAAAATATAAAATTTAAAGTTGTGTCAAAAAGTTACAAAAAATAGAACAAAGAGTTTACCTTTTTTTTCAAAATACAGTAAAATGTTGTCATTCAAACAATAGAGTTTGTTTTTTGAGGAGTTTTACAATGAAAATGTTAAAAGTTTTAGCTATCGCTGCATTGGCTACTTCTGCTACAGCTGCTATGGCAAATGAAAAAATCATCACTGAAGACGGCGTTGCAATCTTCAAAACTTTCAAACCAGCTCAAGTACGTGCTGAAGTTGGTACGAACGGTTACGGTGGTGCTGTAGGTTGGACAGTAAATCCAAATACTGGCATCGTTGCTGGTTATAATGGTGGTTCTATCAGCTGGACTGACAGTGTTAAGTATGATGGTTCTAGCTATGACCTTAAAATGGACAACAAAACTGCGTATGTAAATGCACAGGTTCGTCCATTTGCAAACTGGTTCTATGTTGCTGCGGGTGTTGGTTATTTAGACAATGACTACAAATTGACTCGTAACGTAAAAGCTGGTGAAAACTTCAAATTGAACGGTAAAGAATTCAAAACTCAGAAAGACGTTTCTATCACTGGTAAGTTTGCAAACAAAGGTTTTGCTCCGTACATGGGTCTAGGTTTCTCTCCTGACATCACTAGCCGTTTTGGCGTGTTTGGTGAAGTTGGTGCTTACTACACTGGTAACCCAGACGTTACTTTGACATCTAGTGAAGCAGTGTACAATGCTGCTGCACAAGCTGAAGCAAACAAAATCCGTACTGAAAACAAGTACAAGTATGCTCCAGTTGCAAAATTGGGCTTAACTGCACGCTTCTAATCAGTTAGATTTATCTAAATTGATTTAAAAAAACGAGTTTCGGCTCGTTTTTTTATTGATATGTGGGAGTAGAATAGGTATTTTTAGATAATTTTATGTACTTCTAATCATGTTAGAATAAGTTATTGTAAAATATTTTAGAGCAAAGTATGTCACATTTATATCAGTCCTACGTTGATCATTTAGAAGTTTTAAAACAAAAAAATAATTATCGGTTTTTTAAAAAATTACAACATGATGGACAGATGATTACCGTACAATTTCCTCACCAAAATAAAACCATGCTTAATTTGAGCTCAAATGATTACTTGGGTCTAGCACAGCGACGAGCGTTAAAACAACAATTTTTAGATGAATATCCATTACATACACAGCATTTTTCTAGCTCATCATCACGATTGCTCACAGGTAATTTTGAAGAATATGAACGTTTGGAACATACATTAAATCAAGCATTCGGGCGAGATAGTTTGATATTCAACAGTGGCTATCACATGAATATTGGCATTTTACCAGCACTCACTAATCAAAATAGTCTAATTATTTCTGATGAATTGATTCATGCCAGTATTATTGATGGTATTCGCCTTAGCAAAGCAAAACGTGAACGTTATCTACATCAAGATTTAAATCAATTAGAACAATTGATTATCACTGCTATGCAAGATGATACGATTGATAAAATTTTTATCGTCACTGAAAGTATTTTTAGTATGGACGGTGATATGACTGACTTAACGGCATTCGTACAATTAAAACAAAAGTATTCAAAAGTATTGTTATATGTCGATGATGCACATGGCGTGGGCGTATATGGTGAAAAAGGTCTTGGCTGTGCTGAGCATTTTAATTGTATTCATGATATTGATTTCTTAGTGGGGACATTTGGCAAGGCATTGGCATCAGTGGGCGGTTATTTGATTTGTGATACGGTTATTCGTGATTATTTGATTAATACTATGCGATCATTAATTTTTTCAACAGCTCAAGCCCCAATCAATATGGCATGGACGGATTTTATTTTTCAAAAAATGCAACAATATCAGCAGAAACGCCAACATTTACAACAGCTTAGCCATGATTTAAAACAAAGTATTTTACAGCGTGGGTTGAATTGCCCAAGTGATAGTCATATCGTGCCAGTCATCTATGGTGAAAATCATATAGCAATAGAAAAAGCCAATATCATGCAAGATGCAGGCTTTTATGTATTACCGATTCGTCCGCCGACCGTGGCAGTGGGCACAGCTCGAGTGAGAATTTGTCTGAATGCAGAGCTGAATTTATCGCAAATTGAGCCTTTATTTAAATTGCTTTAGTTTAAAGTTTAAACCTATTAATTGGATTAAATATGATGTTATGGGAAAATTTTAAATCAGGGGTTTATTTTATCAGTGGAATTGATACTGATATTGGTAAGACCATTGCGACTGGATATATTGCTCAGCAATTATTAAAACAAAAAATAAATGTCATCACTCAAAAGCTCATTCAAACAGGCTGCCAACATATTGCTGATGATATTATCCAACATCGAAAGATGATGGGTATTGACTTAACTCATGCAGACCAACAAGGTATTACTGCACCGTTAGTTTTTGATTATCCAGCATCGCCACATTTATCTGCACGCCTGCAAAATAAAACAGTAGATATTAATAAAATCTCCCATGCCACACAGCAACTTAGCAAACAATATGATGTGATATTATTGGAAGGGGCAGGGGGCTTAATGGTGCCAATCACAGAAGATTTACTCAGCATTGATTATATTGCTGAAAAAAAATATCCAGTTATTTTAGTGACATCTGGACGATTAGGTAGTATTAATCATACATTACTGAGTTTAAACGTGCTAAAACAATATCAATTGGAGGTTTTTGCTATCGTGTATAATCATATTCACGATAGCGATGACCTTATTATTAGTCAAGATACTCAACAATATTTAAAAAATTATCTAAACCAAAATCATCCTGAAGCATTATGGCTTGAACTTTCCAAGCTCTAGAAAGATTATCTTTTTTCACTGGCAGTTTTAAATGCATCAATCGCACGCACACGGCTAGATTTGAGATCGACAATCGGTCTTGGGTAATTTAATTTCTGTCCTACTTTTAAAAATTTGTAGGGCTCATGAATGGCTTTGTCATCCAAATGGGCGAGTTCGGGTAGCCATTTGCGGATAAACTGACCTTGCGGATCAAAGCGTTGCGATTGGCTAATCGGATTAAAGACACGGAAATAAGGCACACTGTCCGTTCCAGTTGATGCCGACCATTGCCAACCACCATTATTGGCAGCCAAATCACCATCAATCAGGTGTTGCATAAAAAAACGTTCACCATGTCGCCAATTAATCAGCAAATTTTTAGTCAAAAACATCGCCACCACCATACGCAAACGGTTATGCATCCACCCTGTGGCAAGCAATTGACGCATCGCTGCATCAACAATTGGAATGCCTGTTTGTGCAGTTTGCCAAGCTAATAAATCTTCAGGTGCGTCACGCCAATTGATATGTTGTGTTTCTGTTTTAAAAGGTTGATGACGACTGAGCTTGTCAAAGCCATAGAGTAGGTGCTGATAAAATTCACGCCATAACAACTCATCCAACCATACCATCAAGCCTTGATGTGGATAAGGCAGTTGTGGGCTATCTTGATTTTTGGTAATAGCCACTAAGCATTGGCGAATCGATAAAATCCCTGTATTTAAATAAGTAGACAATTGACTTGTACCGTGAATACTCGGAATATCACGCAATTGATGATAATCATAAATCTGTTTTTCAGCGAAGTCATGTAGTTGTTGTAAAGCATATTGTTCATCAATTTGCCAATATTGCTGAATATGCTTTAAGTATTCTGTCTGATTTTCTACAGCAATAAAGTCATTCATATTAATATTACTACTTGGGATATTTAGATTTTTTTGCTTTTTAGGTTGCGGTAAAATTGACAAATTTTGTTGTTCTAGCATATTTTCGAGGCGGTGATAACATTGCTTTTTAAATGCACCAAAAACCTTGTAATATTCACCTTGTTGATTGAGAATTGAACCTGTTGGAAAAATGGTTCGATCATGATGACAATGAAACTGAATACGATGAGTTGATAATAATTGTTCAATCGCTAAATCACGATTTTTTTCATTTAAACCATATTCTTGATTACAATGAACCTGTTGAATTTGATATTGCTGACATAATGTCAAAATGGCTTGTGGAATATCTTGCCAAAGATCACAATTTAAAATAATTAAGGGAATATTTAAATCTGCTAACTGTATTTTTAATTGTTGTAATTGTCGATAATATAAATCAATTTTACATACCGCATCATCGTGCATTTGCCATTGTTTTTGACTAATAATATAAAGAGCAATGGTATCACCTTGCTGTGTGGCATGGTGTAGGGCAGTATTATCTTGTAAACGTAAATCAGTGCGAAAATAATAAAGTTGCATCATAAAGTCCTATTGGTTTAGCAATAAAATAGGCAGAGCGAACTCTACCTACTTTTTGATTTAACTTATTTTATTCATCACGTTTAAAACGATTGTCTGAACGTGGGTGTTCATGGCGTTGCTCGTCTTGCCAGATACGTCCTTCGCCTTTTTTAGCTTTGTCTTGAAAGCGTGGCTTACGTTCCTCAAAGCGGTTACGATTGTCCGAACGGTCATTAAAACGGTTTTCGCTACGTTGTGGACGGTCGCCAAAGCGTTGGTTTTCACGTGGTTGACGGCTATCATTACGATTTTCACGATGCTCATGACGATTGTCATTGCGATCGTTACGCTCAAAACGTGGCTTGTCACCAAAGCGATTCCGATTATCCGAACGCTCATTGCGGTCATTAAAACGGTTTTCGTTACGTTGTGGACGCTCGCCAAAACGTGGTTTTTGGCTTGAGTCATGACGGTTGTTATAACGATTTTCACGCTGTTCATGACGATTATCATTGCGATCGCTGCGTTCAAAACGTGGCTTGTCGCCAAAGCGATTACGATTATCTGAACGTTCATTACGGTCGTTAAAACGGTTATCGCTACGCTGTGAACGTTCGCCAAAACGCTGGTTTTCACGTGGCTGTTGTTGATGGTCATCACGTTCAAAACGCTTGCCTTGGGCTTGTTCACGTTTTCTTTCACGCTGTTGTTCACGTTGGTCACGGGCAGCACGGGTTTGACGTGGTTGTGTACGAGCACGCAATGGATTTTCCATCATTTTAGCTTGACGGCGTTGTACATCGACCGATTGCACACCGGTTTGCTCACGTGGACGCAAATCGACCGATTTTGCCAGTTGGTCAATCGCCATACGGTCTAGCTCGAGCCAACGCCCTGTACGCAATTCACGTGGTAAGTGGATAATGCCATAACGTGTACGTAACAAACGGCTGACTTTTAGACCTTGTGATTCAAACAAACGACGTACTTCACGGTTACGCCCTTCTTTCACCACCACTTGATACCAACGGTTAAAACCTTCACCGCCTGCATCAATCAAACTTTCAAATTTGGCTGGACCATCGTCCAATTGTACGCCTGCAAGCAAGGTATTTTTCATTTCTTGGGTGACTTCGCCCATCACACGTACGGCGTATTCACGTTCGACTTCACGAGATGGGTGCATCAGGCGATTTGCCAATTCACCATCGTTGGTAAACATCAACAAACCCGTACTGTTAATGTCTAGACGACCGACCATTACCCAACGGTCTTGAGAGATTTGTGGCAAATGGTCAAATACGGTTGGACGACCTTCTGGATCGTTGCGAGAGCAGATTTCGCCTTCGGGCTTATAATAAATCACCACACGACGACGCATTTCACGTTCGATTTGGAATTGTACTTTTCGACCGTCGATACGCAATTCATCGGTACTGGCAACACGGTCACCCAGTTTTGCAACTTGACCGTTGATGCTGACACGCCCTTCACTAATCACTTGCTCCATATGTCTGCGTGAGCCGAGACCAACGCGGGCAAGCACTTTGTGTAATTTTTCGCTCATTCAAAAAAACCTGTAAATAAAAGCTTCAAAATCATGCGATTACAATAGCATACTAGGCTTTATTGCAATCACAAAAAATCATTAAAATCTGATGGTAAATATTGACATATCGAGTCATTTTAAGCAATCAAAATCCTGAAATTTACTCATTATTTTGTATCATTTGGTTTTTGTATTAAAAAATAATATAAATAATTAATTTTCTAAAAAATATATTTATTAAATAATATTCAGAAAAAAGGGATTTTTCACAATGAAAATATCATTTAAGTTTATTTATTTTATCAAAATACTTTTAAAAAATAAAATATCGGATTATAATCGATCAAAATTAACGATTTTAGATTGAATACGTTGCAGAAAAATATAATCGATTGTTAGTTTTTATAAAAATTTTCAAAATGGATGTTAAAAATGATTTCTCTATTTATCAAACAGCGTCTGACGCTGTTTAAAAACCGAAATTATGCATTCTTTTGTTTGAGTGGTTTATTTGCAACTTTTGCGGGGGCATTGGTGTTTGTTGCCATGTCTGCCTATGCCTTTACTACACAAGGTATTGTCGGTACAGTCAGTATCTTTATTGGCTGGACTGCACCTGCGATTGTGCTTGCACCTTTTATAGGTGCAATAGCAGACCGCTATAGCAAAAGAAATTTACTGATTATTTCAACATTAGTGCGTGGCTCTGCGATATTATTATTTGTATTGGCAGTAAATTATCACATAGCGGTTGCTATCGTATTTTTAGCTTTGATTCAAGGCACATTTAATGCGATTTATAGTCCTGCTGCAATACCTTTGATTTATAGTATTGTTGATGAACGACATTTATTGGCTGCCAATGCAACCATTGATATTGTTTATGAAGTTGTCTTTATTATTGGTTTGGCATCAAGTGGTATTATTTTATTGTATGTAGATAGTCATCATTTAATGATGATTGGTGCAATTTTTATGTTTTGTGCAGCGATTTTATTATTTTTGCTTAAAACAAATACGTCAGTTGGCAATAGCAATACAATACCATTGATGCAACCTAATTCAACAAAACAGGATAAGTTTTCCCCTTGGCAAGACTATAAATCTGCAATTGATTATTTACGGTCGCATCGCTTTTTATTCATTCCTTATGGCACGCAGACCGTGATTAGGGTTTTGATGATGTGTATTGCGACACTGTTGATGCCTTATGTGGTAGATGTATTAAAGCAAAACACTGCGGTCTTTGCTAAGTTTGAGATTGCGTTATCGATTGGCGTTATTGTTGGAGGTGTTTTGTCACCAATGATCGCCAAAAAGATTGGTGAAAATCAAACATTGGCGTTGTATCTGATACTACTCATGCTGGGTCTGAGCATCATGGCAGTCACACAACAATGGCAATTTGCAATCGTTGCCTATAGCTGTGTTGGCGTCGGTTTTGCCAGTTGGGCATTGGCGGTAACGGCATCGCAAAAGCAATGCGAGAATAGTTATCATGGACGTATGCAAGCGACCTTTGAAGCATTATCAGGATTATTCATTTTATTGATTTCCTTATTGCTGATTATTTTTGAAAAAGCTGTATCTATTCGTATGATGTACGTTATATTTGCAGCAGTGAGTTTTTTAACCTTTCTTATGGTATTCATACAAGGATATCGTCAATACAAAAGTATTTCACATGACTAGGATGATTGGATTATATGAAACGATTTTATCGATATTTTGAAAGCATAATAGAAACCTATCCAGAACAAGGTCTTATATATAGCAAAGATGGTCTTTTTGCTTTTATTTGGGCATGTACAAAAGGCTTTCGTGGTTGGCTACTGATTTTTGCGATACTGACCGCATTATCTGGGCTATATTGGGCATTTATTTATACGTGGGTTGGTCAAATTGTAGATTGGATGTCTATGTACACACCACAGCAATTTTGGCAAGAGAAAAAAAATGCCTTACTGTTGATGGTTTTGATTACGGCACTGATACCTATATTGACCTTTTTTGAAACTACTGTTCAGCATCAGATATTGCACGGTGTCACGCCAATGCGGTTGCATTGGATTTTTCACCGTCATATGCTTGGTCAATCCATGCAATTTTATCAAGATGAATTTTCAGGACGTGTTGCGGCAAAAGTGATGCAAACTGCTTTGGCAGTGCGTGATGTGATGATGTCGATTATCGCTACTTTTGTCTATCTGATCACCTTTATTGTTGGGGCAAATGTCGTACTAATTCAGCTCAACCCATTGTTGGCATTGCCATTTTTATTGTGGTTTCTGATGGTCGTGAGTTTAACGATATTTTTACTACCCAAACTACGAGCGACTTCACAAGAGCAAGCGGATGCTCGTGCTTTGATGACAGGGCGTATTACCGATGCTTATGCCAATATTAGTACGGTCAAATTATTTAGCCATTCTAGACGTGAGCTCAGCTATGCTAAATATGCAATGCAATTGTTTATGGACAAAGTGAATTACCAAATGCGTTTGGTATCGACCTTAGAGATTTTGGTGTCGTCGATTGCGATCATTACAGTAAGTAGTAGTCTAGGACTAAGTATTTACTTATGGAGTTTGGGTAAAGTTACGGTAGGAACAGTGGCTGTCGCAGGTGCCTTGGCGATTCGTTTGCAGGGTGTGACACATTGGGTATTATGGGAAACAGCAGGCTTATTTGAAAACTTAGGTACTGTGGCGGATGGTAAAAAGACCTTAACTACACCACACTCTGTTGTGGACAAAAAAGATGCCACAATTTTCCAAGTACAAAAAGGACAAATCGACTTTCAGCAAGTGTTATTTTATTATGGTAAAAACAGCCAACAAGTCTTGTTAAAAGAGTTTAATTTGCATATCCAAGCAGGGCAAAAAATCGGCTTAGTGGGACGTAGTGGGGCAGGTAAATCCACGTTGGTGAATTTATTATTGCGTTTTTATGATGTCAATGGTGGACAAATCATCATCGATGGACAAAATATCGCTGACGTGACGCAAGAATCATTACGCCAACACATCGGTATGGTGACGCAAGATACATCATTGTTGCATCGTACTATTCGTGAAAATATTGCCTATGGTCGTCCTGATGCTACGGATGAAGAGATTGTCGCTGCGGCTCAAGCTGCTCATGCGTGGGAATTTATTCAGACTTTGCAAGATAAGCATGGCAATACTGGCTTAGATGTCGAAGTCGGTGAGCGCGGAGTAAAATTATCGGGTGGACAAAGACAGCGTATCGCCATCGCTCGGGTGATGTTAAAAAATGCACCGATTTTATTGCTCGATGAAGCGACCAGTGCTTTGGATAGTGAAGTGGAGCATGCCATTACCAGTAGTTTGAATGACATGATGGCAGGTAAAACCGTGATTGCCATTGCTCACCGTCTATCGACTATTGCATCAATGGATAAATTGGTAGTCATGGACAAAGGGCAAATCGTGGAAATGGGTTCGCATGATGAACTCTTGGCGAAAAACGGTATCTACGCTCAGCTTTGGTCTAGACAAAGTGGGGGATTTTTGGGGGATGCTGATTGATTTATTATTAATCCGTATTCTACTGTCTAGGTGAGTTTCGGCTTGCCTAGATTTTTATTTTTAATTGAACTTTGGAAATTATAGTGGCTAGATTTTATAGTATCAAAGGGTGGTTTGAGTGTTTAGACGATGAAGTATTTATAGTTAAACATCAGATTGATGAATTTTGGCGATTGAATTATTCAAATTATGCTATGGATAGTGAGAGAGCGAATTTATACCAACAGGGTTGGATTGTTCAAGAACAGCAAATAAATGGTATAAGGTTTATATTCTTTGGTTCGATGGTAAATTCAATTTATGTGGGTTTCTTTGAAGATTTGATAAAGCATATATTAGAATTAGGTTTAAATTAAATCTATCTGGCTATTTTGAGTTTGAAAATACTGATGAATTAGAAATTACCGAATGGAAAATACGTCATGATAAGCTTGAGTATAAATAAAATCAGCTTGAATTTAGCTATATTCTTGAAATAATAATGATTATATAATGATGTTGAAATTAGACTGGTTTTTCAACATCATTCACCGCTTGCAAAGCTTGGCTTGGGTCTTCTACTACAGGTAAATCCGCCAAACTTTGCAAACCAAACGCATCTAAAAATGCAGGTGTGGTCACCAACAAAGCAGGTCGTCCTGGCACTTCACGAAAGCCTGATTCTTTAATCCAACCATATTCAAACAAAGTACGTAAGGCTTGACTGTTTGTAGTTACGCCACGCAATTGCTCAATATCACCACGCGTAACAGGTTGCTGATAAGCAATCACCGATAAAATTTCTAATAAAGTATTGGAAAGCTTAATCGGACGCTCAGGCCAAGCTTGATGAATAAAATCACGATATTTGGCACGCACTTGGAATTTAAAACCTTGAGCGGTTTCTACCAATTCCACCGAACGCCCGTGCTGTAAAATGGCAAGCTGTTGTAATAATTGGCGAATTTGTGTACTGCTAAAATTACCGTTTAAGGCTTGCTTGATTCTCGCCACACTGATCGGTGCTTCACTGGCAAATACAAGGGCTTCAATTTGCATCAATACTTCATGGTGATTGTCTTGGCTGTTCATATTTAATCTCGTAAAATTGGCAATTTAAAATAAAATCAATTACATATAATAGCGGCTTTGCACCGTTAAGGCTTGCTGTTGTCCATCATGTACAATGGCAATTTCTTGCTGCTTGACCAATTCCAAAATCGCCATAAACGTCACCACAACACCGACACGCCCTTGCTCGGGACGTAATAAATCTTGCAATTGATACTGTCCACCTTTGGCGACTTTTTCACAAATAAATGCCATACGTTCTTCCAATTGTACCGCTTCATGCTTAACACGATGTACATGTGGCTCGGGGCGATAGAGTAGGCAACCTAAAGCATCTTGCAATAGATTGGCAGAATAACCCGACACATGAATTGGGCGTTCGCCACTGCTTACGTCGGCATCAAATACATCACGCTCTAAAATATTCAATTCAGATAAACGCTGTGCCGCCTGTTTGATTTGTAAATATTGTTCCAAACGGCGAATCAATTGTTTTTTCGGGTCTTGTTCGATATTTAATGTTTCAGGCTTTGGTAATAATAATCGTGATTTAATATCCGCTAATAATGATGCCATCAACATATAATCCGCAGTCAGCTCAATATCTAAAGATTTCATTTTGTGCATATATTCGATATATTGTTCGGCAATCGGGGCAATATCAATACATGCCAAATCAAAACCATTTTTTTGTACTAAATATAATAAAAAATCCAATGGTCCTTCAAATTGCTCTAATAATATGGAAAAGGCTTCAGGCGGAATATATAATTCATCGGGAATATTTTCTACCGTTTCACCCAAAACACGAATATATAATTCATCAATATCTGATAATTTAGATTCAATAGATGCTTGGCTGGCTAAATCGACACTGGACATGGTAAAAATGATAGTGCAAAACAAAGATGGCTAGTGTAACATTAAATCGGCTTTGCTGTTAGCATAAGCGAGCGTTTTTCAATAATTTTTTAGGCAGTTAGTTACCAAGATGAATAAACCGAATTTCCAAACTAGAACAATGCAGATGACTGATATTCAACAAGTTTGTGCAATTGAAAAACAAGTACAATACGCGCCATGGAAAGAGTCACAATTTATCGATAGTTTAAAAAGTTATCACTGTACAGTGATTTGTGATGCTAATGTTGCTTCGCAAGTTTTGGGTTTTTGTATTATGCAGCCAGTATTGGATGAAGCAAATTTATTATTGATGGCGATTGCACCGCAAATGCAAGGGCAGGGCTTGGGTTATTTATTATTAGATGATGCGATGCAACGTTTAGGAGAAAAATGTACGCAAATATTTTTGGAAGTGCGTGAAAGTAATATCGCTGCCATTAAGCTCTATGAAAAAAGTGGTTTTCATCAAATCGATATTCGCAAAAATTATTATCCTTTGCCAAATAACCAAAAAGAACATGCGGTGATTATGGTCAAAACCATGGATGAAAATAGTTTTGGGTTTGATTTGGGTTAAGCGTTAATCCCTCCCCCAGCCCCTCCCTAAGGGAGGGGAGTTTGCGGTTATGAATTCGAGAGATTTTTCAATATTTGATAAAATGATACCAATTTGATTAAATAAAGTGGTAGATTAAATAATGCGATTTCTTTTAAATTCGAAAAATTTTATTCGATTTTCATTTTTAGCTGCCTTGTAAAAGGGAAGCCTCCTCCCCCTAAGGGGGAGGATTGAGGTGGGGGTATCGGTAACTTTGAATTAGTATTTTTCAATAGGAATATGTGATGAGCCATCAGACTAATCCAACAACACTTGCTAATGCAAAAATTTTACGCAAAAATATGACAGAGGCTGAAAAAGTCTTATGGAATAAATTACGAGCAAATCAACTTGGTGTAAAATTTCGTCGTCAAGTGCCTATCGGCGGTTATGTTGTAGATTTTTTCTGTTATTCAGAAAATTTTGCCATTGAATTAGACGGCTCTCAACATTATCAATCTGAACAACAAGATTATGATAAGATACGTACCGATTATTTAAATAGTTTAGGGATTGATGTAATACACTATGATAATTACAGTGTATTAACGCAAATTGATAGTGTATTACAGGATATTATGTTATATCTTGGGAAAGATAATAGTATTGATAAATAGGAAGTTTTGAAATGAATATCACATTACTTATTATTGCTATTTTATTTTTGGGGTTTGTCTATCAGAAATTAGAAGACAGTCCTAATCAAGATATTTTGTCTTTTATACTTGGGTTATTATTATTGGGTATGATTAAAATTTTGGATGTGTTTTTGGATTTTTAGTTTTTTCATTTTTTAAGCCTTGAATTGTCAAATCATCTTGATAATTTTCAAATGCTTATATTAGGCGGAACAGCTTTCTAATGTTGAACATAGATTTCTTGAGACATTGCTGCTAAGAAAAACATGATTACAGCTGCTGCTAAACTCAACAACACCTTACGAACAACATTACCTTCGATAAATGCCAAGCCTGCAATAAACGCATAGCAAGGAATAAAAAAAATAACGACAAATCCAAAAATGCGGTCGTCGTCGTAGGTAGGACGGCTAAAATCTAGATTTATAAAACCATAAAGATAGGCATTTAAATAGCATAGCCATAAAAATAGCGAAAACAAATAAATGTAATGTCTCATGTGTTATTTCATTCCCCTGTTTTGAAGCTCGATATAGCTATTAGTCATTGCATTTTGATGCAGTTCAAATATAATGTTACAATGCTTAATTTAACGTGAGTTCTGCTTAAAAAAGCATATTTTTGTTGTAATTACATGGTTTTAAAGACGTAGGGTGCGTCCCACGCCCAATTTAATGCCGTTTTCTGAAAGGTGCGTAAGACGCACCCTACGTACGAACTAAATTTACTCTTAAAATCAAATAATTACCTTTCAACTTATCCCGAACTCACGTTAATCTAATTGAACATATAAAAGCAATAATCGCTTTACGTTTATGTTCTTGTAAACTAAAAGAGCTTCAATCGCTTTGAATTTATTTTCTTGCGAATGTATAAAAGCTAAAACCGCTTTTATACGTTCTCAGGCACTGCCTTTAAAAATTCACTGCGAGCTTGTTGGTCAGTTTTCATATCATCCAAAAAACATACCGTGCGTGTAGTCGATTGTTGTTTTTGTACACCACGCATCATCATACACATATGTGCCGCATCAATCACCACCGCTACACCACGAGCGTTAGTGACTTCACGCACAGCTTCGGCGATTTGTTGCGTCATATTTTCTTGAATTTGTAAACGACGGGCAAATAATTCGGTAATACGGGCAAATTTGGATAGACCCAATACATGACCTTCAGGCAAATAGGCAATATGCACACGCCCATAAAATGGCAATAAATGATGCTCACAAAGTGAATAAAATTCGATATTTTTCACCAACACCATTTCACGATTGTCCGATGCAAATACCGCATTATTGCACACATCTTGCACTGTCTGATGATAACCTGATGTCAAAAAAGCAAAAGCTTTGGCAGCACGAGCAGGCGTGTCGAGCAAGCCATCACGCTCAACATTTTCCCCAACCGCTTGTAGAATATCACGGTAAGACTGTTGCATGGTATGTAATGAAGATTCTGGCAAGTTCATGGGCAAAATTATTCAAATCAAACAGACGCAATACTATAACAGAAAAGCGACTTTTTTGGGAAAAAATTATCACTTTAGCTGCTTAAGCCCAGTCGGAAGTTAACGTTTTGTTGATTTTGTATCATTTTCGCTGTCTTTACGACGTTTTAAAAGCACCAATACTGCACCTGTACCGCCTTGATCTATAGGTGCTGAAACAAATGCCAAGACTTGAGGATGCTGCCTAAGCCAAGTATTAACATAGCTTTTCAGAACACCATCCTTGCCTTTGCCATGTACAATTTTAATAACATTTTGTAGGTCTTGATGTGCCATCTGAATGATTTGTAATACCGCTTCTCGGGCTTGTTCCACAGTACAGCCATGCAAATCTACTGCTTCATACCAACGCAAACGTCCTGCTTTTAAGTCTTCAAAAACACGATATTGTAGCGTGGCGATACGATAGCTAAGATTGGCTTGACTGGCGACTGGATTGAGTAACGCTTGAGTATCGGACAATACCGTATCACCTTCAATAATCACGCCTTCGGCATTGACACGCTTTGCCAAGATTTGTGCATCGGGTTTTTGAATGCCTGTTTTTATTTCAGCATAACGTTTTTCAGGCAAGGGCTGTACGCCTTGCATCGCTTGATTAAATAATTCATGATCGTCTAGGTCTTTTTTACCGTCTTGCTTTGGCTTGGTTTGATTAATTTTAGGCGTAGCGACTTGACTTGCAGTTAAGTCTTTTTTCAGTTGTTGCAGTTGCTTAAGTTGTTGATTTGAAAAACTGTTATTTTTACTCATGATAAACTCGAAAATCTTAAAAAACTGGCAAAATTTTAACAAGAATTTTTTTTAAATCTAGCTATATTTTGTTAAAGTCATTTTTTGATGCCGTTGAAAATTTGCAGTCATTCTCTTGGCTTGTTGTACTGACAATGACAATTTATAATCAAACGACTTTATCGTTATATTTTTAAGTGAAAAATTATGTATCCATTTATCCGTTTTGGACAAACGCTAATCAAATCTGCATGGGCAACGCGTAAAGGTCAAATGCTAAAACCTTGGGATGTCAGTGAAATTCAAATCAACAGTAATCTATCAGATATGGATAATTTTGGTGAAATGAATAATGGGCGTGTGTTTACGTTGTTTGATTTGGGGCGGATTGATTTTGCGGTACGTTCAGGCTTAGGAAAATTGCTTATTAAAAATCGCTGGGGTTTGGTTGTTGCAGGCAGTAGTATTCGCTATCGCAAACGTATTTTTTCAGGCAGCCAAGTTACCATCAAAACACGTATTGTAGGACTAGATGAACGATGGATTTATCTAGAACAATCTATGTGGGTCAAAGGTGAAGCCACATCGTCAGCATTGTTGCGTACTGCTGTAACGGGCAAGGGCAAAGCATTACCTACACAAACTGTATTGGATGCAATCGGGCATAGTTCATGGACAAAAACGCCTGAAGATTGGGTTCAGGCTTGGATTGATGCTGAGCAGTTACGTCCATTTCCGCCAAAATTTGATGAGTAAAAAAAGCCAAAGACATATGCTTTGGCTTTAACAGCTTTATTTTGGCTCACCGAATAATTCACGGAATGCTTGATATTCATCACTTTGTTTCATCAAGCCCTCACCAACCAAAAAGCGGTCGATGCCATGTGCAAGCATCAATTCAACCTGTTCACGCTGATGGATACCACTTTCGGTAATCACTGGACGCTTGCCAAGCTGATTTTGCAAACGAATCGTAGTCTGAATATCTACATCAAAGGTTTTTAGATTACGATTATTCACCCCAATCAAACAGTGTTCTGGCAAATCTAAAGCCCGTTGCATTTCATCTTCATCATGCACTTCAACCAAGACCGACATATTATAGTCAAATGCTACGCTTGCCATTTCTTGCAATTGCATATTGGACAAACAAGCGACAATTAACAAAATACAATCGGCATGCAAAGCACGACTTTCGATAATATGATAAGGCTCAATCATAAAATCTTTACGCAGAGCAGGCAAATCGCAGGCTTGGCGAGCGATGGCGACATTTTCATGTTGTCCTTGGAAAAAGTCCACATCGGTCAATACCGACAAACAGCTTGCTCCTGCACGTTGATAGTTTTGGGCGATACTTGCTACATCAAAGTTTTGACGAATCACGCCTTTGGATGGCGATGCCTTTTTGATTTCAGCAATCACCGCTGGCGAACGTTGGGTCAAGGCATGGGCAAAATCACGTACTGGACTGGCTTGCTGTGCCAATTGCTCCATGTCTTTTAGGCTAAATTGTTGTTTCTTGATCGCAATTTCTTGCTGTTTACGTTCAACAATTTTACCCAAAATGGTGTTTTTAATATCGGCTTGCATATATATTACTCAAAAATAAATTTTAAAATAAGAACACCCTCCCCCAACCACTCCTTTAGGGAGGGGAGTTCCCTCTCCCTTAGGGGGAGGGTTAGGGAGGGGGTAATAAAATCAGCATCTTACGTTTTTAGGTTGAGAATTGCATCATAAGATTAACTTAACCTTGTAACTGTTTTAAGGTACGGCTAAATTCACTCAATACACTCATTTTTTCCAAAGCCTGACCGCCATAGATAATATCATGTGCCAATGCCACACCTTGATTATAAGTTTTGGTCAAGCCTGCCACATAAATCCCTGCACCAGCATTGAGTGCAATCATATTTGCCGCTTTTTCGCCTTGTTCAGATTTATTTTTGCCCAACGCATCTTTGATGAGTGCCAAACTTTGAGTAGAATCTTCCACATATAAGCCATGTAAAGTCTGTGAAGGAATATTGACATCTTCAGGTTGAATTTGCCACTCTTGCACTTGTCCATCTTTTAATTCCGCCACAAAAGTGGTGTTGGCAAGACTGATTTCATCCAAACCATCTTGTGAATGTACTACCATGACGTGTTCAGCACCCAAATTTTGTAGTACTTCTGCCATTGGACGACATAATTCTTTGGAAAATACACCGACTACCAAACGCTTTACCCCAGCAGGATTAGTCAAAGGTCCAAGCAAATTAAACAAGCTACGCACACCTAAATCACGACGTGGTGCAGCAACATATTTCATCGCTGGGTGATGATTTGGGGCAAATAAAAAGCCAATGCCAATTTCACGCAAACAACGTTCTGTTTCAGGCAATCCTAAATCCAAAGCAATACCAGCTTGCTCTAACAAATCGGATGAACCTGATTTGGTTGATACGCCACGATTACCATGTTTTGCCACACTTGCCCCAGCGGCTGCCATGACAAAAGTCGCTGCGGTAGAAATGTTAAAAAGATTTTGTCCATCGCCGCCTGTACCCACAATATCAACCAAATATGGCACGTCACTGGCATCAATTTTTTTGGAAAATTCACGCATAATCCGTGCAGCAGCGGTAATTTCATCAATGCTTTCGCCTTTCATACGCAAGCCCATCAACAATGCACCGATTTGTGCATCGCTAAGCTCGCCTTGCATCAAGGCACGCATCATGTGTTCCATTTCATTTTGAGTGAGGTCAATATGCTTGGCGATATTATTAAAAACTTGTTGATAGCTTATTACTTGACTCATAAATACGCTCTAAATAGAAAATAAATTTTAAAATGAATGTTTAAGCTTTAAAGTTAGCATAGGTATCTAAAAAATTTTTAAAGATATCATGCCCATGATCGCTTAAAATAGACTCAGGATGAAATTGTACCCCTTCAATCGGTAGATGACGATGACGCACGCCCATGATTTCTTCTACTGAGCCATCATCAAATTGCGTCCAACAGGTCATTTCTAAATCTTCAGGTAAAGTCGCTCTGTCAATCACCAAAGAATGATAACGTGTTGCATTAAAAGGCAAAGGTAAATTTTTAAAAATCCCCACATCACTATGATACATTTTGGATAGGCGACCATGCATCACAGTTTTGGCACGAATCACTTCACCGCCAAAGGCTTGCCCAATGGCTTGATGTCCTAGGCACACGCCTAAGATTGGAATTTTACCTGCAAAGTGTTGGATGGCGGACAATGAAATGCCCGCTTCAGTCGGTGAGCAAGGACCTGGACCGATGACTAAATATTGTGGTTGCCACGCTTCGATATCTTCCAAGCTTACTTCATCATTGCGTACGACTTTGACGTCTTGTTTCAGTTCGCCAAAATACTGTACGATGTTGTAGGTAAAACTATCATAGTTATCAATCATTAAAAGCATGGTATCGGCTGTCCTATTTACAAATACAAGCAAGAATTATTTATACCAAAGCATGTAGGGTCATCATACATATCACTGTTTGGTTGAGCGTTAGTGTAGCATTGTTTTTGCTTGTATAAAAGGTAAGATAAAATAGCAATTCTGATAACAATATTTTATGAATATAAAGTAAAATCAATTGATTATAATGTTGGAATAATAGGTAAAAATTAAGTTATTAATGAATAGCTTGAAAAGCACGAGATAAGGTTTAAAATGATGGAACTGGCAATCGTACTTTATGTGTTCGCCAAGAAAATGAAAGGATATTATTATGCACAAAAATATTTATGCACTACTTGTTGGTTGCCTAGTATTCACATCCATATTGCCTAGTTTTAGCTATGCCAAAACTCAGCCACATCAGCATAACTTTTAAAGTGTGTAAATATTAAATGAGTTATACACTACGAAATAACGTAACTTTGGTTTAAAATTTATGTTTTTATTGGAATGATATGATTTTTAAAAAGTAGGGTGTGAGAAACACTGTTTCGCAAGACGCACCTGAGAAGCGATTAAAGCTTCGCAAGATGCTGTTTTCTGAAAGGTGCGTAAGACGCACCCTACACACGAATCAAATTTACTTTTGAGATCAAATAATTAAATTTTAACTTATCCCGAACTCACCCTAATTTAAAATAGTCTATATGTAAACATAATTTCACATTATCAAAGTACGTTACTAAGTTGGTTTATTAAATTTTTTATTGGTGAGATAAATTCCTGAAAAGATAAGTACACCACCAACTAACATCGACCAACTGATTTTTTCATCCAAAATCAAATATGACAATAAAACAGCAAAAACAGGCACTAAATTGGTAAATACCACCGTCTTTGACGCACCCAATTGGGCAATACCTTGTGCATACCAAATAAAGCTTAATACTGTACCCAATGCACCGACATAGAACAATGCCATCATTTGTGGTAAAGGAATTTGTTTAAAATGCATAATTTCTAGATGAAGAAAAGTATTTAACCATAGAAATAGCGTACCCCATAATGAAGCATATGTGATGGTAAGTAGTGGTGTAAGCTCAGTATTTTTGCGATTGAGTAGGGTATAACACACCCAGCTTAATACCGCTCCACACATAAATAATTCACCCAAACCAATACTTTGCATCAATGGTGTGGCAAAATCACCACGTGTGACCACGATAAACGTGCCAAAGAATGCCAATGCGACACCGATATAGTTCAGCCATTTTAATTTTTCATTAAATAAGAACTGTGCAAAAAGTACGGTTAGGATAGGCGAGAGGCTTACAAATAATGCAGTATGTCCTGCTTCAATCTTGGCAAGTGCTGAGAAAAAAAATAAATTGTAGGCAAAGATACCTGTCAATCCCATCAACGCAGTAATTAACAAAGACTTTTTAGATACAAATACCCATTTCTTATGGGTATAAAACACCAATAATACCAGTAAAAATGATGCTAAACTAAAACGTAATACTGCAGATAATAATGGGGGAAGCTCTTGAGACAATATTCTCCCTGCCACAAAAGTACCGCCCCACATCATTGCAACGGCAATTTGTTTGATATACAGCCCTGTATGTTGATTGATCATCAATTCTTCCTAATCTAAATACGAAATATTATACTTTCAAATCAAGATGGATTAACGCGATATCGCGTTAATCCATTTTAACATCTTGCTACGCTAAGTCATGCTTGCATCAAACAGACTTAAATCAAATCTTACTCAGCAATACAACGGCTGATGAGAAAATACCTTCTTGACGCCCAGTAAAACCAAGTTTTTCAGTTGTGGTGGCTTTGACACTGATATTATCGATACTGGTTGCTAAGTCATCTGCGATATTTTGACGCATTGCAAGATTATGTTTGGCAAGTTTTGGATATTCGCACGCAACGGTAATATCAGCATTGACCAATTGATAGCCTGTTTGTTGAATCAGTGCATAAACTTGTCTGAGTAAAACACGACTATCTACATTTTTATAATCAGGATCGGTGTCAGGAAAATGCTGACCGATATCACCTAAAGCCAATGCACCAAGCAAAGCATCACTCAAGGCATGTAGAACGACATCGCCATCAGAATGTGCTTTCAGACCGTGCGTATGCGGAATTTTTAATCCAGCTAAAGTAACAAAATCGCCTGCTTCAAAAGCATGTACATCCAAACCTTGACCAATTCGTAGCATTTCCAACCCACAACGTATATAAAATAAAAAAAATCGTAAAATACCTCTATTAAGGTGTATCTACGATATAGTAAAATCTATCTCATTCAGGTTAATGTATGCCTTGACGCTTGAAAAAGCAATATTTTATTTGATTAAATGACTATGAACAGAGCATTAATGACATCACAATTCTACTTCATTGCAGTGAGTTTTTTATTCGCTGTAGTTGTACTATTGTCTCAAACTGCTTTTGCTCAAAATACATCAAATTTTTGTCAAGCATCTGGTACAGTCTATAAAGATAAACTGTTAGAAAATATCTGTAATCATTACCTCAATTCCAACAAAGACAGCAATGCAAAGCCGAATACTGATTTGATGAATCAATATCTCAAATTGCAGGATACTTTTTTGGCGACGCAATTGATTTCTAATGCACCATTGCAGTTAATTAATCAGCATCATCAGCTGTGGAAAAACTATGTGATGGCATGCAATAAAGCATCTTGCTTAAAACAGCATTTTGAATCACGTCAAACAGAATTATTAAATACAATAAGTATGAATCACAGTTTGAATCAGCACTACTTTTTGGTAGGTGAACATGATGTCCATTTACAGTTACAGCAATTAGAAAAAAATCGTATTAAAATTGAAGCAATTAAATTGCAGAATCCACAGCAGGATTTAAAGCAAAATATCAGTTTGCGTGCTTATAGTTCTATAAATCAGTTAGAAAAAATTACTGACTTAGATACGCAGTGCCAATATCAGATAAAACGCATGAAATATGCACTACAAATCGATACTACTTCCAAAAAGAAAAGTTGCCAACACTTTGTTGGATTGTACAAATTATACGATTAACAAGACCAAAGTCATCAATATAATCTAATCAGGTGTCTTGTTGTGGTTCGCAGAAAAATTTATGTAGTAAGCCGACCATTTCTTCCACACGTGGATCACTGATACTGTAAATTCTTTCACGATGATTGATTTCGCAGTGGATAAGTTTTGCTTCACGCAAGATTGCCAATTGACTAGACATTGCTGCTTGAGGAAGACCTGTGCTTTTTGCCAAGTCTGTGACATTGGTCGGTGCTTGTAACAAAGTACATAACACAGCGAGACGATTTGGATTGGCAAGAAGCTTAAGGAAATCGGTTGCTTCACCGCATTTTTCAGAAAATTGTTCAGGTAAGACGCTTTGCATAATACTAGTTTGCACCTAATGCTGCATTTTATAATGCATAAAATATTAATAATCATTTACATAAAGGTCAAGCTTTTTAGGCGAAAAAGCCTTAGTCCTTAAGTTTTTTAGGTATTTATTAAGCAACTCAAACTTGGAAACGCAATCCAGAGGTTTTGATCGCCCAAATCAGCTCTACAAAAGCTCTGCTATTGATTAATGGCTCACTGTCTAAGATTAAAATATAACCTTGCCCATCAATCCAAAGTAGCACCAAACTGGTGCTTGGCATCACCAAATCGACTTGCTCAAAGAACGAAATTGCTTTTGCAGTGGTATGCCAACCACGTTGTTGCTGACGTTGCAAAAAGCTGGCAAAATCACCTGCTGCAACACAAAGCATTTCTGCATCTTCTTGACTATAGCCAATATGGGCAAGGCAAAAACCTTCTGCCGAAGCGATTGCGGCTTTACGTTGCCCAGAAAGGCTAGAGACTACATGAGGTAAAAAATCATCTAATGGTAAATCAGGTGCCGATGAATAACTCTCAATACATTCAATCCAATGTTGATGCATTGCGTGTTCTAGGCTTTGAGTTGAAAACTGTCGTACCCAAAGTTCTACACTCATACTTGTGCGTTCCGAAATGACCGCCTGCAAAGCCAATTGCATTTCAGTAGGCTCAGCAGAAGAGAAGGCCTCTAATACACCTGCTGGCGTAAGCATCACATATAAATTAGAAGTAGATGACTGATTTACCATGATATTTCTCGTGAATTAAACTGAGCTATCCATTAAAAGAATTAACCACTGATTGCAAAAATCAAAGAAGAAACCAAACCTTGCATGTGCTCACGGCTACGTGCATCCACCGTAACGACATTGGCTGGCAAATCATTTTGCATCAAGTAGTCAGACAATTTTTGCTGTAGATCCCAAGGCATGTTTTCGGCGTGTGTCACACCCACAACTAAAGCACTACTTTGCACCAAAGGAATAAAACTATGCAGGTATTCTTCTAAATCTTTGACAGGATCAGGATTTTCAGCATTGATTAACAAAATTAAGCCCAAGGCATTTTCACTTAAAATTTCCCACATAAAGTCAAAACGCTTCTGACCTGGCGTACCGTATAGACGCACTTGCTCACCGTTATCCAGCTTCATGATGCCGTAGTCCATCGCAACGGTAGTGGTCTTTTTCATGAATTTGACTTCGTCTGAAGCTAGTGCTTCAGTACTTACGATCTCTTTATCTGATAATGAGCGTATCGCTTCTGTTTTTCCTACACCTACTGGACCTGCAATAATAATTTTATAGCTAGCTGACATTGGGCTGCTTTCAGTATGTTTTGACATGATGATTTTCCTTTTAAAAAAACAATTAATTTAAACCGATTTTGCGTAACAAACGTTGTAGGAATCCAGTCTTATTGGCTTGCTGGATACCTTTATTACGATTGACTTGCTCAACGTTGCTTTTCGGCTCTTCAAAAGTTGCGATGTTAGCGACCACCGCTGACAACATAATACGTTGTAAAAGTTCAGGGGAAATATTTGGGAAAAGTGTGCTCAATTGCTCTAGATTTCGTGATTGCATCAAGCATGCAGAAAATATGCTATGTAGATGTGGCTCAGGTTGTGCCAATTCTCGTAAATTTGGTGTGGCAAAAACTTTGAAACTCAATGTCTTGTCTAAAGGCGTAGTGACTTTTTCACTCAATGCGAAAGCGAGCTGCCATAAGGTCATTGCCAAAGAAGTTTTGCTAGCACCAGCTGCAATCATTTGTTCTGCGGTTAAGAAAGCCTGATTACTTTCTAATATTTTATGAAAAACTTCGATTCTCAGATTATCATCGTAGCCGACACGGATATAGTCCAAAGTCCAAGATAGCGTACGCAAACAAGTGGCACTTTTTTCATCAGCATTGAAAATAAACTGATAAGGACCGATATTAAACTCTATGCTTTCTTGACGAGAAAAAAAGAAATATTGACACCAACTTTGCTGTGCGAGAGCAGGATAATATTGTTGAATAAGTTGACAATTATGATGAGTAGGTAAGTTGATATCTGACCCATGATCTGCATCTGTAGATGAAAACTCTAAATCTTGTGCAAAATGTGACTTACCATTGCTCAATGTACCCTCTTGATACATGGTGTATAATTTGGTTAATGGTTCTGACATCATTTGAAGCGTATATGGATATTGAATATAAGATCTTGCATCCATATTACCCCACATATCTTGTTGTAAGTCTTCTAGATAACGTGAAACCAATAGCACAGGCTTTTCGCTGATATAATGTGCAACATTGCGTTTCCACTCTTGATTGTGCTGTAAACTATCAACAAATAAAATTGCGGTATCAAAGTTTGTAGATTCAAAAATATTCCAAGGATTGGTTTCATCAGCCAAATTGAGATGATGAGAAGTGATCTCTTTAGAGATCATATAGGAGAGTATACTAATGGCGTGAGCATCTTTTTCTGAAAATCCGACTAATACAATGTTCATTCGGCACCTTTTAGTTTAGAAGAAAGTTGAATAAAATCATTAAAATGAATGTCTTTTTGCTGATTTAAGCGTGTAGAACACGCATTCCAATAGGCATCAAATTGCCAGTCTTGTTGTGAAAGCTTTAACCATGCTTGTAAGAACGCCATACGGTCGTTGCATACCAAGCAATGTTGAAAAAATTCATATTGTAGCTCAATAATTAATGCATCTTGTTGCTGTAATCGTGCCTCTATTAAATTGTCTACCAATTGCGTTGCCAAAAAATTTGCACCATCTCGGCTACTGCGTAGTTGATGTTTGGCTACCGCCATGGATGGGCTGACCAACACACTCCAGCGTGTGGAAAAGCTGCTACTGAAGTAGCTTTTTTCAGCTACAGTATTTGAAGTCTTGGTTTTTTCTTGCCATGTTTGATATTCATTTTGAAAATGATGATAGACATAAGATTGTAAATGGTTTTTGGCTTGTGCTAACCAGTCCAAAGTAATAATCGGTAAATCTTTTTGAAAAGCGAAAAAGAAGTCTGCAAAAGCACCTTGTAATGGTTCTTTCTCATTCAGTTGCAATGCAACATCAATACGCTGTTGATGCATGGCTAAATGCTGGGGATGCTGCAACACCTTTCGTGAGTATAAGCGAAATCGTTTTCTTAAATCATCTTGACTGTGAGTATTACTTATTGGTATAGACATAAGATAAAATTTAGAAATAAATTATTATTTACGCTGAACTTGAAGAGATAAGCCCACAAAACATGGATCTTGCGATAAGCAAGTGCTTGTATGGGTTTATCCCCTCATGACAAGACTAAGCTTGATAGAAACGTTTAATGATTTTAGTCAATCAAAGTATCCATCAAGTCAATCATAAACTCAGCATCTTCTTCGTGCATGACTTCAAAGCCTTGTGCAAAGCCAAGCTCTGTCAATGCATCAGCACCTTCGCTGTCTTGGTGTAGGTTGAGTAAGATCTCAGCAAATTGATCTGCTTTATCCCAATCTTGTTTTACCAAAACAACGTGACTAATGTCGTTTAACTGACTTTCGATCAAAACGTTCAATTGTGATTTAGTCAATCTTGCTAAGCTATGGAATGCTTCTGCAAGAAAGAACGCCACATCTGCTTCGCCTTTAATCACTTGACGCGCTGCTGCTTGATAAGTCTCAGTTGTTTTCCACTGCAAATCATTTTCAGTCAAATCTACTGCTTCCAGCAAACGCAAACCGATCAGTTTTACATCACGGTTATCAGCCATCGCAACACTGTGCTCAGGTTTAAGATCTGTAAGTTGTTTGATTGTGCCTTCACTTGCTGACGCAATCACCATCTCATCAGGTTTTGCAATCGGACGTGCGATGGCACGATAGCCATGCTCACGGATCAACGCTGTTGCATCAAAAGGGTTAGCATAAATAACAGACACATTACCTTGCAGAACGGTTTCGCATTGTTCAGTATGCGACGCTGGTGTAAGAAGATGAATCTGAGCATTCATACGCTTTTGCAATAGCGTGTTGAGCAAATGCCAACCTGCAAAACGTTCTGGTGCAAAATCGGGTGCAATTAAAAAATTATAAGCCATGTGATTTTACTCCTTATGCCATCGTTGCATATTGTGCAATCGCTGCGTCAATCTGACGGCGAGATGGTTGGCGACGTACTGAAGTATAGCCTACAGTCTCACCACGACGAACGTTTGGCACTACCGTTGCATATACCCAATAGTGGCTACCATCTTTGCATAAGTTTTTGACATAACCATGCCATTTTTTACCTGCTTTTACAGTATTCCATAGGTCAGCATAAGCAGCTTTTGGCATGTCTGGATGGCGTAAAATATATTGTTGTTGTCCAATAAGCTCGTCACGTTGATAACCACTGATTTCAACAAAAGCATCATTGGCGTGAGTAATCACACCATTCAAATCAGTACGTGACACAATTAATTTGCCACATGGATAAGGGCGTTCGATACCTGTATCATAAACTACACGACTGGTACCATCAAAAAATTGGAGCGTATACTGCTCTGCCATCACCTCAGGCTTTGGCATATCTGGAAGATTAGACATAGTAAAATCTCAATATTTAGATAGAAAATTTAGACTGTAAAATAACTATCTGTGATTAAATGAGTTTTGAAAGCGCTTCGGCAGCACGTTTAATGTCAAGGAAAATTAGGCCTAATTTTGCATTTGGTTTCGCCATGACTGTAAGCACAGCTTCTTCACCAGATGAAGTCATAATCACATAACCTTTTTGTCCTTGGATCATCACACGATCAATTTCACCACGTGACAATTCACGACCAGCACGATCACCAAGAGATAAAAGCGCAGCAGACATTGCACCAACACGGTCTTCATCAATACCTGAAGGTAGGGCAGATGCGATCATCAAACCGTCTGTAGAAATTAACGCTGATGCTTCTACATCAGTAGATGAACTGTTCAAATCTTCCAAAATTTGTTGCAACATATCGTTACGCATGGTGGAAAAGACTCCTTAAAGTTGTATATATCTTATGTAAGAGTGCACGCTGTTGAGCAGCGTAAGGTGCTTGCAAATGAGATTTATATCACATAAAAATATGTAAAAACAAATGTATATAACAATACCACTGACACAATAGACATCATAATGGATAAATAATGAATGGCAAGTTTATTTTGATGAATAATAACCATAAAAATATTATGGTTATCTATTTTTTCGATAATATTTGAATTGTTGTATAAATTTAGCCGATGATCAATTTATCATTTCATTTGCCAAGCTTGATAATTACTGATGAATATTTGACCATTAAAATTTTCAAAAAATGCATTTTTTTTAAGTTGTTTAAGTACTGGTTCTTTGACTTCAGAAAAGTGAAATTTGATGTTGAGGTCTTGCAATTGCTTTTGAATTTGCATCAGATGATGTGAGGCAGTAAAATCAATTTGATTAATGGATGAACATACCAATATAAAATGCTTGATATTCGGCTGTTGATGAATAGCATGATAAATGGCATCTTGCCAAGATTGACTGTTCAAAAAATATAAGTTTTCATCTATTCTAAAAAATATACGATCTGCTTTGGTCTCTACTTGATAATGTTTGATATTTCTAAAATGTTCACTATGTGGTAATTTTCCTAATACGGCAGTATGTGGTTTGGCGATGCGTGCAATGTAAAATAACACTGCACTAATCACTCCTGACAATAATCCAATTTGCAAAGAATATGTGAGTGTCATGATGATGGTCAGCATCAATGTCATTAAATCTGATTTTTGGTATTTGAAAATATTTTTGATTGCTAAAAAGTCAATTAATGGAAGCACAGCAACAATAATAATCGCTGCCAATACTGCCACGGCAATATGCTGTAAAAATGTGCCTGCAAACAAAATGATCAATATGGTAAAGAATGCGGTAAAGGCGCCTGCCAAAGGCGTTTTCGCACCTGCATCATCATTGATTATTGTGCGGGAAAAACCACCTGCTACAGGTAAAGTTTGTAATACTCCTGTGGCAACATTACTTAATCCTACTGCGATGAGTTCTTGATTGGGTTGGATTTTTTGACCTTTTTTAAATGCTAAATCTTGAGCAATAGATAATCCACTGATAAAACCAATGATACTGATACTCAAGCTATTTGCAAAAAATGTAGTGATATTTATGTGAGCCAAAATACTCGGAATGTTGCTAAAAACGTTCATATCAAAATTAAAAATATCTGTTGGCAATTGACCTATTACTTTTACGTGAGATAAGTCAAAAAAAGCAATCACGATAGTAGTAAAAATAATTAACAGTAAAGGCGAAAATTTGATGATGGTTTTTAACTTTATTGTATTACTGATAGGCCTAAAAAATGGTAATTTACTGCTCAATTTAGCTAACAGAAATCGAATAAAAAGCAAAAAGATAAAAGCAATAACACCTATAATGAAATTTGCATTAACATTTAAAGTCGCTAATACATCGGAAAGGCTATTTACACCTAACATATTCGGCAATTGATTGCTGATAATAAGAATCACCGAAGCGAGAATGAAGCCTAAATTGACAGGCTGACTAATCAGATTTGCTAAAAAACCAAAGCGTAACAAACCTAAAATAATTTGCATTATTCCTGAGCTTAAAGCAAGTAAGGCAACGATAATCAAATAATCACTACTACCTACAACAGCATATTGTTTGGCAATGCTTAAGGTCAAAATTGATGTAATGGCAATCGGTCCGATGGATAAAGTACGACTGCTACCAAATAGACTATAGACCAATAAAGCGATGATGGTCGCCAATAAACCGAAATGCACAGGTACACCTGCCAACACAGAATAGGCAAGCGACTGCGGTAATAACAAAACACTGGCAATCAAACCTGCCTGCATATCTTGCGATAAGTCTTGACGTTGATACTGTGGTAACCATGTCAAAATCGGAAAGATTTTTTGCCAGTGCATTGTGTTATCTCACTATTCAAATTGTGAAATTTAAGCTTTATTCCACGGCATAAATTTTAATAGTTTTGCCATACCACAAAAACCCGTAATACCTGCAAATGCCAAACCTGCACCAACAAAAGCACTTAAACCAAAGAAAGCATTATTGACTGTCAAGCCCAAAATTACACCAATCAAAACTAAACTTCCTGCAATAATCTGCACTTGACGCATGATGTCAATCGGCTGACTGTGATCGAGCAGGGTAGTTTGTCCAGCATTTTTCCAACCATCCAAGCCATTTTGCAAAATATAAACTGTTTGATTTGGGCATTTATCAGCAAGGATTTGTTTGGCTTGTTCAGTACGCATCCCCGATTTGCAATGAAAAATCACCGTATCTGCGTGCTGTGCTTTACCATCTAGTGCATTACACATTAATTTATCCAAAGGCTGCGAAATCGCCCCATCGATACGTTCTCTGCGGTGTTCATCATCGCCACGAATGTCGACCAGTACAGCCTTGGATTGCCCTTGCTGTAACAGTTTTACTGCGTCCTGAGTAGAAATAGTTTGAATAGACATGGTCATTACTCCAAATATGAATAAGACAAATTAAAAAAAAGATTATTTCACTGCATTCAAAGGAATCTTGAGATATTGCGTGCCGTTGTCTTCAGCAATTGGAAATTGTCCCACCAACATATTGACTTGCACGGATGGCAACATCAATTTTGGTACTGCCAAAGTTTGGTCACGTTGCTGACGCATCGCTACAAATTGTTGTTGCTCAACACCTTGATGAATATGAATATTGGCTTGTTTTTGCTCGCCAATGGTGCTTAAAAAAGCAAAATCACGTTGCGTATCGGCTGGAATGTAGTCGTGGCATAATAGGACTTTGGTTTCATCAGGCAAGTCGAAAAGTTTTTGTACTGATTGATATAAGGTGTTTGCATCACCACCCGGAAAATCACAGCGTGCCGTACCATAATCCGGCATAAATAAAGTATCACCGACAAATACCACACCATCCACCACATAGCTGACACAAGCAGGCGTATGCCCTGCGGTATGCAATACTTTTACAGTCAAACTACCAAGCATAAATTCTTCGCCATCGCTAAAAGTTTGATCAAATTGATATTTTTTATCGATAAATTGCTCGGTATTAAATAAATTGCCAAATACTTTTTGTACTTGATGAATATGTTCACCGACTGCAGTTGTACCGCCTAATTTTTCTTGCAAATAATGTGATGCAGAAAGGTGATCGGCATGAATATGGGTTTCGAGTATCCATTGGGTTTGTAATTGATTTTGCTCAATATATGCAATGATTTCATCCGCTTGACTAAAATCATAACTGGCACTGGCATAGTCAAAATCCATCACTGCATCAATGATGGCACAGTGTTTGGTCGATTTATCATAAATAACGTAGCTAAAAGTATGGCTATCGGCATCAAAAAATGCTTGAATCTGTGATTGTGTAAGTGTGAGTGCTGAATGAATCATAACATCGCCCCAAAGTTAATTTATAAAATTCATTATATAAAATAAAAATAATATTACAAGTATTTAATATTAGAAATAAGGTTATTTTTGTAACCTTTATGCTAAGTTCGCTATGCCGACTTATGTTATAGCTAAAAATCAGTTAAAATACGCCATTTTACCATGGGTGATTTTACCCATGATATTTGGTTCATTGTAGAGTAATTTGTTATGCCACAACCAAATCTATCCGCTCGCCATATTCTTGTTGTCGTAACAGGCGGTATTGCTGCCTATAAATCTGCAATCTTGGTACGTCGCCTAAAAGATTATGGTTTTGATGTGCGTGTGGTGATGACGGCTTCGGCACAACAATTTATTACGCCTTTGACTTTTCAGGCTCTGTCAGGTAATGCAGTGCATAGTGATTTGTTAGATGCTGATGCAGAAGCGGGTATGGGACATATCGAGTTGGCACGTTGGGCGGATATGTTATTGGTGACCCCTGCTACGGCAAATACCATGGCAAAATTTGCCCAAGGTTTGGCGGATGATTTAGTCAGTACACTATATCTTGCAACCAAAGCACCAGTTTGGCTTGCACCTGCCATGAATCAGCAAATGTGGGCAGCCAAAGCCACACAGCGTAATCTTGAGCAATTACAAAAAGATGGTGTACATATCGTCATGCCAACGGCAGGCGAGCAAGCGTGCGGTGATATTGGCGTAGGGCGTATGCTTGAGCCAGAACAGATTGCTGAACAAGTGGCGGAATTTTTTCAAATCAGTCAAAAAGAAAAAAATTATCAACGAAAACCATTAGCTGGAAAACATGTGGTGATTACTGCGGGACCTACACGAGAAGCGATTGATCCAGTACGTTATTTATCCAATCATAGTACAGGCAAAATGGGCTTTGCGATTGCAACCGCTTGTGTGCAAGCAGGGGCAAAAGTCAGCCTTATTGCAGGGCCAGTCAGTTTGCCTACACCAGATGGGGTAGAACGGATTAATGTTCTGACCGCATTGGAGATGCTAGATGCCAGTGAAAAAATGGTCAAAAAAGGCTGTGATGTGTTTATTGCGACTGCTGCCGTGGCGGATTATCGAATTTTAAATGTTGCTAATCAGAAGATTAAAAAATCAGTCGATGCGGAAAAAGCTTTGAATCTACAGCTTACAGAAAATCCCGATATTGTTGCCACGATTGCACATTTAACGGATTTACCAAAACGTCCATTAATGGTTGGCTTTGCCGCCGAAACACAAAACGTCGAGCAGTACGCCCAGCAAAAGTTGATTAGCAAAAAATTAGATATGATCGCCTGTAACGACGTTTCACGCAGTGATATCGGGTTTGCATCAGACGATAATGCCATGACGGTATTTTTTGCTGAAAAGTATCAACAACAACCTAAACATTTAGACAAAGCGTCCAAACATATCATCGCAGGCTTGTTGATTGATGCGATTGTGGGATTAATGAATGAGCCATAATCAGTTACAGAATGTGGTATTAGGATAGTGTAGAGCAAAAAAGTTTATGTAAAAAAATGTATTTACCCTTGTAGTTTGTGCTTTGTGCTACAATAATATGCATTAGTAAATTTAATTAATGATGGGGTTGAGATTGTTTTTATGAAAAAGTCTAATCTTATCAAAACTTTAAGTAATGAATAGAGAGTTTTTCTAATGTTGGCAAATCTGGTCGGTAGTATCTTCGGCACAAAAAATGAGCGTGAATTAAAACGCATGAGAAAAATTGTCGAGCAAATCAATGCACTGGAAGCATCGATTTCTGGTTTGAGCGATACTGCCCTGACCGCAAAAACTCAAGAATTTAAAGATCGCTATCAACAAGGCGAGTCATTAGACAAAATGTTGCCTGAAGCATTTGCAGTGTGCCGTGAAGCATCAAAGCGTATCATGGGTATGCGTCACTATGATGTACAGCTGATTGGTGGTATCACTTTGCATGAAGGTAAAGTTGCTGAGATGCGTACAGGTGAAGGTAAGACCTTGATGGGTACGCTTGCCTGCTATCTGAATGCGTTGAGCGGTAAAGGTGTTCATGTTATCACTGTAAACGATTATTTGGCACAGCGTGATGCTGAATTAAACCGCCCTTTATTTGAATTTTTGGGTTTAACGGTAGGTACAATCTATTCAATGCAAGTACCAAATGAAAAAGTTGGTGCTTACCAAGCGGACATCACTTATGGTACCAATAACGAATTTGGTTTTGATTACCTGCGTGACAACATGGTGTTTTCTTGGGCTGAGAAAAAACAACGTGGTCTAAATTATGCCATTATTGACGAGGTCGATTCGATTTTGATCGATGAAGCCCGTACACCATTGATTATTTCTGGTCAAAGTGAAGACTCATCACAACTTTATGAAGTCATCAACAGCATTCCACCAAAATTAAAACCACAAAAAGAAGAGAAAGTTCCAGACGGCGGTCATTTTTGGATTGATGAAAAACAACGTCAAGTCGAAATTACTGAAAAAGGCTTTGAAGTCATTGAACAGGAATTGACGCAGTTAGGTCTATTGGGTGAAGGCGAAAGTCTGTATTCTGTTGCAAATCTAAATTTATTGCACCATGCGACAGCTGCAATTCGTGCACATTACTTATATCAAAAAAATGTGCATTATATTGTAGGTATCAATCCAGAAACTGGTAATGAAGAAATTATCATCGTTGATGAAAATACAGGTCGTACCATGCCAGGACGCCGTTGGTCTGAAGGTTTACATCAAGCGGTTGAAGCCAAAGAGCGTTTGGAAGTACAGCCAGAAAACCAGACTATGGCAACCACTACTTTCCAAAACTATTTCCGTTTATACGACAAATTATCAGGTATGACGGGTACTGCAGACACTGAAGCTGCAGAAATGAATGAAATTTACGGACTAGATGTAGTCTTGATTCCAACACACCGCCCGATGGTGCGTAAAGACTTAAACGATTTGATTTTCTTAACCCGTAACGGTAAATACGATGCGATCATTCAACAGATTCGTGAAGTTCGCCAAAATGGTGTTGCTCCAATTCTGATTGGTACAGCGACCATTGAAGCCAGTGAAATTTTATCAGAAAAATTAAACCAAGCTGGTATCCATCATGAAGTTTTAAACGCAAAACAGCACGAACGTGAAGCAGATATTATTGCTCAAGCAGGTAGTCCGAATGCTGTGACCATTGCAACCAATATGGCAGGTCGTGGTACGGACATTCTACTTGGGGGGAACTGGCGTGCAAAATTGGCACATATCGAAAATCCAACACCTGAAGATGAGCATCGCTTAGAGCAAGAATGGCATCACAATAACAAAGCTGTATTAGAGTCAGGTGGCCTACATATTATCGGTTCAGAACGTCATGAATCACGTCGTATCGATAATCAGCTACGTGGTCGTGCTGGTCGTCAAGGTGACCCAGGTGTATCACGTTTTTATTTGTCGCTAGAAGACGACTTGATGCGTATTTTTGCGGGTGAGCGTATGACCAATATGTTCCGCTCAATGGGCTTGCAAGAGAATGAAGCCATCGAACATAAAATGGTTTCAAATGCCATCGAAAACGCACAGCGTAAGGTTGAAGCACGCAACTTTGATATTCGTAAGAATCTATTGAAATACGATGATGTCAATAACGAACAACGTAAGATCGTTTATCGTCAGCGTGATGAAATTTTGTCCCATGAAAGCTTGCAAGACGGCATTGAGCATATGCATCGTGATGTATTGAAGTCACTGATTGCTACTTATATTCCACCAGAGTCGATTCACGATCAATGGGATATTCCAGGTTTGGAAAAGAGCTTTGCGACTGAGTTTAATGTCGAGTTACCGATTGCGGAATGGCTGAAGAGTAATCGCCGTTTGGATGAAGAAGGCTTAGTCGAGCGTATTACCGATGAAATCTTAGAGCGTTATCGCCAACGTCGTGTACAGATGCAAGACAATGCAGCAGGTATGGAGCGTTATTACATGCTGAATGCTTTGGATAAGCATTGGAAAGACCATTTGGCAGCTATGGATTATTTGCGTCAAGGTATTCATTTGCGTGGTTATGCACAGAAAAACCCTGAGCAAGAATATAAACGTGAAGCTTATAATTTATTTGTCTCTATGTTGGCAGCTATTCGTTCTGACGTAGTGATGGATTTATCTTTGGTGAACATTCCAACGCCTGAAGAAATGGCAGCTTTGGAAGCGATGCAATTACAACAAGCTCAATCAATGCATTTATCATTTGATCATGATAATGTTGATGGCTTGACGGGTGAAACATCAGATAATCCAGAAGTGGATCAAAAACGCTCTGGTATCCATCCATCAGCACAAAATCCTGATATTAAGCCACCAGAAAGCCGTAACGCACCATGTCCGTGTGGTTCGGGGCTGAAGTACAAGCAATGCCACGGTAAACTATAATATAATTAGCCTTGGTATTAAAAAAAGCCTTAACAATATGTTAAGGCTTTTTTGTCAATGTTGCGTTAAAAGAAAAATCTGTATTATGTCTTTTATCAGCCATAACCAAATCATTCAGTCTCTGTTTTATTTACTTTACTCAAGCAATATCGTGTTGTCCGAAATGGCTTTTAATCTGCTATCATGAGTGATAATAATACAAGTTCTATTTTTGGCGGCTTCTTTTATAGAGTGAATAAAAGTTTGCACTGCCACTTTATCAAGACCTGCAGTAGGCTCGTCTAATATAATCACTTTGGCATCATGATATATCATTCGTGCGATACCGATTCTTTGGGCTTGACCACCCGATATATTTGCACCTTGTTCACCTAGATTTCTCTCTCTAAGTGTATCAATTTCGCTATCACTAAATCCTGATAAGTTCAGACTTTGTTTTATCTTAGCTAAATCACATTTGCTATTTAAAGCTACGTTTTCTTCTAGGCTAATATCAAATATATCTACGCGTTGATTTAGATAATAAATATCATTTATATCAAAGCGACTTTCAATACTATAGCAAAAGAAATTAATAAATGGCACAAATCCACATAAAATAGAAGAACAGGGTATCAATACAATCTAAACGCC
>NZ_JBHFHK010000019.1:0-37267 GCF_041928215.1 Hubeiibacter jixunmingi
GGCTGTCGCTAAAGCCCTTGATTGTTTCGTATCTCATCTTGTCATTATATCAAAACTTTCGCAAGAGGTCTATTATTATACAGTTTTATAGAAAATACGTATATAAAATACTACTTTTTAATTTTGTTTGAAATTAAAACAGAAAAATAATGGAAATATGTATTGAAAATACTTTTTTAAAGGTGTATTTTATTTATATCTTAAATTGACACAGTTAAAAAGTTACACAAGGAGTATCTTGCCATGTCATTGAGCCAACAACAAATCGAACTCGTAAAAGCCACTGTTCCAGTATTAAAAGAAAGTGGTGTTGCTTTAACCAGTTATTTTTATAATCGTATGCTAGGTAATCACCCAGAGCTAAAAGAAACCTTTAACATGGGACATCAACGTAGCGGTGCACAACCCCGTGCTTTGGCAGGTGCAGTATTGGCTTATGCAGAAAATATCGAAAACCCAATGGTACTTGCCCCAGCAGTAGAATTGATGGCTCATAAACACGTGAGCCTTGAGATTCAAGCCCCTGATTATCAAATCGTTGGCACAAATCTGTTGCATTCTATCAGTGAAGTTTTGAATATCAGCATGGAAGATCCGCTGATTGATGCATGGGCGGCGGCGTATGGTCAATTGGCAGATTTATTGATTGCAACAGAAAAAGCCATTTATGATGAACACGCACAGACCAAAGGCAGTTGGTTGGGCTGGCGTAAATTTACCATCGCTGAAAAAGTCGATGAAAGTGCAGAAATTACGTCTTTTTATCTAAAACCAAGTGATGGTGGTGAATTACCGTTATACAAAGCTGGACAATATATTTCGGTACGTGTTTTTGTTGAAAGTTTAGGTCATAAGCAACCACGTCAATACACATTGTCAGATCAAGCAGGAAAAGACCACCTACGTATTTCAGTAAAACGTGAATCTGCACATGACGGCTTGGCAGAAGGTTGGGTATCCAATACTTTGCATGGTCTAAAAGTGGGCGATGAAATCGAAGTGACTGCACCAACGGGTAATTTCTATCTTATCAATCCTGAAAAGAATAATGTATTTATCAGTGGTGGTGTCGGTCTAACACCAATGATTGCCATGCTCAACCAAGTCTTGGAAAACGATACTGCACAAAATGTAAGCTTTATCCATGCTTGCTATGATGCCAAATCGCACGCTATGAAAGCCCATTTAGACACTGTTGTAGAAAAGCATCCGCAAGTTAAAAGCTATGTCGTGTATGAAGTCGATGAAGCCAAGCAAGCAAATGCAGTGGGTCGTTTGGACTTGACTACTGTTGATGCGAGCTTGTTGCCTAAAGATGCTGATTATTATCTATGTGGTCCAACCGCATTTATGCAAGCCCAATACAAAGCACTGTTGGATTTGGGTATCAAAGCTGAACAAATTCATAGTGAAGCCTTTGGTACTGGTGGCGTGCATTTAGGCTAAACCTATTTGCTCAAATCAGGATAGCAATCAGACAGCTACGTTTGGTTGCTTTTTTTATCTGCGATATTCTGCCAACACAAGCTTCACTTACGCCAACTCGTTGGCAAATTCCTTATTTATTTTGGTGATTTTTGCTTATCGATTAATGATGATTTTATGATATATTTTTGATGGTTTAATATTTTTTCATCACCATGTCTGCCTTAAAATTATTTCCAACATCAATGATTGCGACATTATTTTTACTTGTTTTGGCTTGGTTCAATGGTAAAGGTTTACGAGAATATGTATTGATTCTCTTATGTTGTGCGGTCTTTTTTGGTATTCGTTGTATCGCTTATGGCAATACAGGGCAATCGCGCTATAGTCTCAAATTAAGACTAATAGGTCTCTCTTAAAACCAAACTGTATATTTTAAAACCAATTTATTTTACAGGAAGCTGTTAGAACAACTCATTTATCTAAACAGCAACCGATAAAAATTTCATTTTGATTAAAATATAGTCTAAATTTGCATTAAGATTTTCCTATTAATTGTATTTTGCTTAGCAGAATTGCTCATCTTTTGTAGCGCGATTGCCCTGTATGGCAATATTAGACCTCTTGCGAAAGTTTTGATATAATGACAAGATGAGATACGAAACAATCAAGGGCTTTAGCGACAGCCAATTTAAACGCTTAACAGGTATAAGTAAACCACTTTTCGCGAATTGAGAATGAAATTAGTGGCAGGATTTATAAATTGGCAAGTTAATCGCTAAATTTACATTTTCGAAAGAGGTCTATTATCAAAAAAAACTATATTTTTGATTTTTAAGACGATAAATTGTTGATTGTTGTTTTTTTATGTGCAAAAATGAGACACCTGTGATGAATTTTGTTCAAGTCAAATGCAATTTAATTTCAAGGCAAGTGAAGCGACATTAGATGTCATTATTCCTTGTTATGATGCTGAAAATACATTGGAGCGAGCGATAAAAAGTTGCTTGCAACAATCTGCAGTGGACAAAATTTGGCTGATTGATGATGCATCAACGGACGCTACTTGGCAGATACTGCAACAGTGGCAACAGCGTTATCCTGACAAAATCTGTATTGATCGTTTGTTGGAGAATGGTGGATGTGCGAAGGCACGTAATTTTGCAGCGATGCAAAGTGATGCAGATTTTGTGGCATTTTTAGATGCAGATGATGCATATGAGCCTGAAGCACTGACTGCCGCAAAAATCAGTTTGATGCAATTTGACTATCTTGGTTTGGTGCGTTTAAGGCTAAAACCAGTAGGATTGGCACAGCATTATTTGGATCATCCACGATTTGAATACGCATGGCATCAGCACATGATGACAACCGCAGGGAACACCATATTTAGACGGAATTTCTTTCTTGCTTGTGGTGGATTTCCACAGCATAAACTATTTTGCCAGTTTGGCGGTGAGGATGGTGCCTTAGGATTAGCAACAGTGCAATGCACGGTAGTTGGGACATTATTCGATGACGATATTGGTGTTTTACACCACTATCATGAAGGTTTGCATGGCGTACGTTTACTTGATGCCATTTTATTTGATAAGCAACCAAAACAGATAACACCAATGCATATCGCACAAGCAGAAGCAGTCACTGCACAAATTGTACAACGCTTTATAAGCTTACAGTCAGCAATTCAGACATCCAAAAAAGGTACGATGCCTTTACAAGTGATGTCTTAATACAAGTTTTAAATTAAAAAAGAGGCAATGTTATGAAATTACACGAAGCAAGCCAGTTATTTGAATGTTTGGGTTCACCCATACGTTTACAAATTTTCCAACTCTTAAATGATTCAGGTGAGGTGGGTTTGGTTGCTGGAGATTTGGCAAAACAAATGAACCTTGCACCAAACCTGATGTCTTTTCACTTAAAGAACTTAAGTAACAGTGGATTGGTCAGTTATAAGCAAGAAGGTCGCTTTGTGCGTTATTCAGTGAATATTATGCTGATGCATGAACTCGTTGAATTTTTAAATACAAATTGTCACGAGGCAAACTTCGGCAATACACAGAACAATATCTAACTTTAATATCTTGACTTAAAATATCCACAAGGATGATTGTTAAATGGTAAGTATCGCTGGTCACGTTATCAGCGATTCTAAAATACAAATTAATCCATCTAAAAAGCCACGAGAACATCATAATTAAGCTATAATCTACACTTTTAAAAACCATCGTATTAGACGATATCCAAGAGGTTGTATGATTAACGAAGAATCGCTCAAGTTATTTGCAGAAGAATCATTGATCGAAGCACGCAGAATCATGTTTAGCATGCTAGGTAAAGTGGTCGAAGTGGGCGCGTCAGATCTATTTATTACTGCAGAATTTCCACCAAGTGTAAAGCACCAAGGGGTGATGAAACCTTTGAGCAAACAAACACTGTCTGCTGAGAAAACCAAATTATTTGCTTATAGCTTGATGAATGAACGTCAGCGTGAAGAGTTTGAAGAACATTTAGAATGTAATTTTGCGATCAACGTGCCAAACGTGTGTCGTTTCCGTGTTAATGTCTTCCAACAACAGCTGCAAGTCGGTATGGTGATTCGTACGATTGCTGCCGAAATTCCAAATTTCCAAAAGTTACAGCTGCCAGAAGTGCTGAAAAATGTCATCATGGAGAAGCGTGGTTTGGTGCTTGTTGTCGGCGGTACGGGTTCGGGTAAATCAACATCATTGGCTGCAATGATCGATTATCGTAATGAAAACTCAGCAGGGCATATTATTACCGTAGAAGACCCTGTTGAGTATGTACATCGCCATAAAAAATCCATGATTACCCATCGTGAAGTCGGTGTGGATAGTCATTCTTGGCATAATGCACTCAAAAATACGTTACGTCAGGCACCAGATGTCATCTTGATTGGTGAGATTCGTGATACAGAAACCATGGAACATGCGATTGCCTTTGCGGAAACAGGGCATTTGTGTTTGGGAACATTGCACGCTAATAACGCCAACCAAGCCTTAGACCGTATTATTAACTTTTTCCCTGAAGAACGTAAAAATCAATTGTTGATGGATTTGTCATCCAACATGAAAGCGATTATTTCACAACGTTTGATTCGTACACCAGATGGAAGCGGTCGTCGTGCTGCGGTAGAAATCATGCTCAATACACCATTGATTTCTGATATTATCCTCAAAGGTAATCTGCATGAACTCAAAGAAATTATGACTAAGTCACGTGAATTGGGTATGCAAACCTTTGACCAAGCGTTATTCGACTTGTATGATCAAGGTGCGATTTCTTATGATGAAGCGATTCGTAATGCTGATTCGGTGAACGAATTGCGTTTACAAATTAAGTTAAAGAGTGCACGTGCATCAGAAGAGCAAGCCATGATGGGTGGAATACCGAGTACATTGTCTTTACATCAGGAAGAACAGCCAAAAGCTGAAGAACCTACTCAGCCACCAACCATCGGCTAAAACAACAATACGGCATTACCAAAACAGTTCTTTATGGACTGTTTTTTTCATTATAAAAACCGATAAATATCTATAAAACTTATAAGAAAACGAATGATTGTTCTTGCTATGCTGATTTAGACTTTGTTATATTCTGAACAGGACATTCTAAACTGAAATGGACAAAACCGAAGGAGTGTAAGCAGTGAGCCAAAAAGAAGTCGTTGTAACGCAACAAATGATTGATGATTATGCCAAGCATGGTGTGGTGATTATACGTGGTGTGGTCGGTAAAGATGCCATTGAGACCTTAGCCCGTGGTATTGATAAAAACATGGCAAATCCTAGCCTACGAGCAAAGGTAGCAAGCCGTGAAGATGACAAAGGCAAATTCTTTGAAGATTTTTGTAATTGGCAAGAAATTGAAGAATATCGAGATATTATTTTTAATCATGGTTTGGGTAAGGTCGCTGGGCAATTGATGCAAAGCAAAGTAACTCGCCTACATCATGACCATAGCCTTGTCAAAACCGCAGGCACACAACAGCCAACGCCATGGCACCAAGACCAACCGTATTATGATATCGATGGCAGACAAAATATCAGTATGTGGTTGCCTGTAGATCCTGTACCAAGAGAAGCGACATTGGAATTTGTACAAGGTTCGCATTTGGGTCCTTGGTTGATGCCACGTTCATTTATGGACAATCAAGCCAAATGGTTCCCAGAAGGTAGTCTTGCCGATTTACCTGATATTGAAGCCGATCGCAGTGCATTCCCGATTGTTGGTTGGGAAATTGAACCGGGTGATGCCGTATTTTTCCATATGCTGACTTTGCATTCATCGCGTGGTTCTGCCAATATGCGTCGTGTATTCTCAGTACGTTTTATCGGGGATGATATTACCCATGCACCGCGTAATTGGGTGACATCACCGCATTTTGAAGGTTTGGCAGACCGTTTGCCAGCCGGTGCAAAAATGGAAGATGACTTATTCCCAATTCTTTATACTGCTGAATAATTTAAAACAAATAAAAACTATCCCCAACATCATGATGATATTGGGGATAGTTTTTGGCGATGATTTAATCAAATTGATTAGGCAAAGCAACTAAGTAGAAATTTGCCCGAATTTGCCATTACGTACATCATCCATCGCTTGCATGATTTCTTCACGGCTATTCATTACAAATGGACCATAACCGACAATTGGCTCATTCAACGGTTCACCTGTCAAAATCAATACTTTTGCATTATTATTGCTTTCGATTTTGATATCACTTTCGCCACGTTCGAAAGTCACCAATTCCGCACGGCGAGCAATATCGCTATCGCTGACTTGAATCGTGCCTTCACGTACCAACACAATGGCATTGTGGCTGGCAGGCACACTAAAAGTATAACTACCGCCGGCTTGCATTTCTACATCCCACATATTGATTGGGCTAAACGTGCTGGCTGTACCTTGTGTGGCGTTCAGCTCACCAGCAATGATGCGAGCCGTACCTTGACCGTCCAAATCTATCACTGGAATATCTTGGCTGACGATGGCTTGATATTTTGGTTCAGTCATTTTGTCTTTGGCAGGTAAATTTACCCAAAGCTGTACCATCTCAAACATACCACCACGCATAGAAAAATCTTCAGAATGGTATTCTTGGTGCATCAGTCCAGAACCAGCCGTCATCCACTGTACATCGCCTGTACCAATCACACCGCCACCGCCGTGCGAGTCTTGATGTTCCACTTCGCCTTGATAAGCGATGGTGACAGTTTCAAAACCACGATGCGGATGCTCACCCTCGCCACGGAAATCACTTTTGCGATTGCCATCAAAATGTTGTGGTGCGGCATAATCCATCAACAAAAATGGATCGAGATTTTTGTGGCTTTCTTGGTAATTAAACATACCATGTACATGGAAACCATTGCCCACCCAGTGTTTTTGTGGAGCTTGATAAACGTGTGCAACTTTTTTCATTGCTGTACTCCTATTCGGATTTTGTTTCGATGGTGCTATTTTAATCTTTATATTTTTTTTGCAACAATACCTTAAAATATAACTTAGTGTTCTATAATTGAAATGATAAATTTGTTCCCATTGCATGAATAAAAAGATTATTTTTTAAAAACGACTATTTCCTGCACAATTTGATCTGAATATTGTTCACAATATTTTGTTAAATAATTAGTTTTGATTTCAACCCCATCTATGATATGAATATCTTTGATTTCATCAATAATAGACATGACATCAAAAATATTATCAATATCAAGCTCAAAAAGATGATGACATTGAATATAACCTTTAATAATCACTTTGTTTTGAGGTTTTTCTGCTAAGAAATAAACATCGGCATAGAATATAGGGTAGAAATTTTCTATCATTTTATCAATATTATATCCAATAGCAATTTGTGAAAACAGAGTACCTTGGTATCCATTGCGTAGAAAAATAGCATATAATTGATTATTTTGATTAAACCTTAAAATGACGGTGTTGTTCCAAGATAGATTTTTAGTATCAGGAAAAAATTCATTTGAAAAATAATTTAACAACCAAATATCTTTATATTGATTTATACAAGAATATAAATCATCAACTTCAATAAAATTATCAGCAATATTCCACATGAAGACATGAAAATTCATACCTAATTTATAACCAGCAGCGGAATGATTAGGTATAATATCAGCCCAATAATTTGGTTTGGCTTGACTGGATATGTTCTTTGACATTGATCAATTTATACTCTTAAATATATTTATAATTTAACGAATAAGAAAACTATTTAAAATAGTTTTATCCATATTGTCTAACTTTGTCCAAGATGTGGAAAAATGGCTAACAATATCAGAATGGTTTGAGAAATGTATTTGTCCATCTTTTCTAACAAAAATCACATCATAAATTGGTGAAGTTAAAATACAGTCATTAGGATCTTGTTCCATGAGCAGAGATAAGAAATAAAATAATGCCTTGAAATCGGGTAAAATTTCGTATTGAGTGGAATAATTGATCAGAATAGACAATTTAGCATGAATTTCTATTTCTGCTAATTTTCCAGAATTCATAACATAATCATAACAATAAGCAGGTTAATTTAAAAACTGATTGCTTTCATATGTTGTTATACTCATGCCCATGTGTTGTGTATTAAGAATAATACTTTCAGGGTGATGAATCTTTTGATAATCATCAATATATAAAGAATGGTAATGATGCTTTAATAAACTCACTATTTTTGAATAGGTTAAATCTTCACTATTCATATCAAAATTAAATTCTATCATTTAATGAACCTGATATTTCGGTTGCCAATGATCTAAAATATTTTGAAGAAAATCTTTTTTATCAGGGTGTAATCGTATAAATCGCTGACAAGCATCTTTAGCCATATCAAAATTTTCCTGCTCACTGATAAAAAATGTGGTTTCAGGGTCATCAAAGCCTATAGCAAAATAAACAGAATTTGGGTGTTCTGTAAAATCTTCATCCAAATAGAACCAATAAAGACCATCTGTACCCAAGCCAGAATATTCTACAAAATTTAAATGAATAGCATATAAAAAGTTACCTGCCATATAGAATCTATTAAAACCCCTTTTAAATGACTCAGTTTTTATATCATCACTTGGCTCAACGTCATATAGACTATTATAGAGTAAGTTTATTTCTGAATTTTCAGCAAATACAGGAATATAATCAAAAGGTTTAGGATTAATAATAGCCATTGTTTACTACACTTTAATCAAATTTAAATATTTAATGATTTTAACATCAAACTCACTTTATCACTAATCAAGCCATCCACGCCCCATGCTTGAAATTGCTTGGCTTGCTCCACGTCATTCACCGTCCACACGCTGACCAATAGACCCACATTATGAGCTTGTTTGACCAAATCCTGCGTCAATAAATCAGCACGCCAACCAATCCTTTGACAGTCCAATTGCTGTGCCAGTGTAATGGTATGTTGAGCCAAAGGCAATTCCATCAACAGCCCTTTTTGATACTGTGGATAGGCTTGTAATGCGGTTAAAATCTGTGCATCAAAACTGGTCATCGTGATCGCATCAACACGATGGCTAAAATATTGTTGAATATCTTTGTCCAATTGTGCCACCAAACGTTCTGCATGTTGTGGTGATGCGACCGCTTTGATTTCGATTTCAATATGATTAAAATTGCTGATAATCTGTAGCGTTTCGGCTAGGGTAGGCGTGCGTTGAAAAGCATCATATTTTTGCAAATGTTGAAGATTTCCAGCATCTTGTGACTGCTGAAAATGCCATGCTTGATTATACTTAGCCAAGTCAGCAACATGACATTGTTCCACATTTTGCTCTACGCTTGCGGTACGCAAAAAATTGTCATCGTGTACAATACACAGTGTGCCGTCTGCCAATTGTCGTACATCAAACTCGACCGCATCTAGTCCTAAGTCTTTGATATATTGAAAACCTGCAAGCGTATTCTCAGGCATTTCCGCTCTTGCACCACGATGACCGATAAGTTGCATTGTTTTTCCTATATTTTAAATAACGTGAGTTCGGTTTAAAAAGGTATGTTTTTGTTGTAATTATATGATTTTAAGGAAGTAGGGTGCGTCACACGCACCATTTTAATGCTGTTTTCTGAAAGGTGCGTAAGACGCACCCTACATACGAATTAAATTTACTTTTAAAATCAGATAATTAAATTTCAAATTATGCCGAACTCACGTTAAATACTTTCAATAATTTAAGGCTGTTGATTAAATTGACTTGCCAAGCCTTTTTGCCACAACACTTCATCACCGCCCAATTGTTTTTGTAACAACCGCCCTGCGACAAATAGCCAATCCGAAAGGCGATTGAGTAATTGTAAGGCAATCGGCTGAATATTTTGGCAATCATGATTGAGTGCAATCAATTGACGTTCGGCACGACGGCACACCGCACGCACCACATGACATTGGCTACAGACCAAATCACCCGATGGCAAAATAAATTCTTTCAGCATTGGCAATTGTTCATTAATACGGTCAATGTCTTGTTCTAGAGCATCAATATAATCTTGTTGTAAAACTTGATAATTTGGAATACAGACTTCACCGCCCAAATCAAATAGCCAATGTTGGATAATATTCAGCTTGTGTAGCCATTGTTGTTTTGGAAAATTGTCGGCATGCTGTTTTTGTTGAATAAACGAAATCAACACGCCCATACTGGCATTGAGTTCATCAATATCGCCTAGGGCATGAATGCGTAAATCATCTTTACTTACCCGAGTGCCATCGCCTAGACCAGTTTGCCCTTGGTCGCCTGTGCGGGTATAAATTTTACTTAAACGATGTCCCATTGCTGTACCTAAATATCAAAAAATCATTTGGCTAATATACTATAAATTATTTTTCAGTGTTTATTTTAAAAGGATAATTTCTTAAAAAATAAAAAACTCGCACCAATTTGGCACGAGTTTTTTGATTTACAACATCAAAAATTAATATTTAAACGTTACACCAACATTGGCTTGACGACCGCCATTGATATACCAATTGCCAAAATTCCATACGGTTGGATATTGTTCATTGGTAATATTTTGCAAAGTGGTAAATACTTTGACATTCGGTGAAACATTCCAATGGGCATTGACATCAGCAGTCACATGACTTGGTACTTTGCGTGGATTGGCAGAGTTATCAGCATTGACTTCTGAACGAGCATTTAACGATGTGCTGACGCCATAAACGCCATCATCATAACCAAAAGTCAAAGTCGCTGTTTGCTTTGGACGGTAAGCGATTTCACGTTTGGTTTCTTCATTTTTGCTTTCGTTATAAGCATAATCTAATGTTGTAAACACATCATCTTTTGCCCATTTCAAGCCCAATTCACCGCCTACAAATTTGGCTTTACCGATATTTTCATAAGTCGCAACAGTGCTATATGTTGCAGGGTCTGTAACGGATTTGCTTGAAATTAAGTTTTTCACTTTGGTTTGATATGCCGAAAGTGATAACGATAGGTGATCGGTAAATTGATGATCTAAGCCCAATTCATATGCCATGCTTTGTTCTGGTTTAAGCTTTTCATTACCATAAGAATAATACATCCATGCTGCATTTTCATAATGATAATATAGCTCTGATAAGTTTGGTGCACGGAATGCTGAACCAATATTGGCATATACACTGGTCGCAGGCGTGAAGTGATAACGCACTGCACTTTGACCTACGGTATGCGTACCGAATTTATCATGGTCTTCTACACGTACACCGACTTGCGTGTTGAGCTTGTCGCTTTGATATTGATGCTGTGCATAATAGCCTGTGCTACTGACTTTTTGCTGTTGATTTTTGATTGAATCATCAGCATATTTTTGCTGTTCGTGGCTAACACCAAGTAAAAGATTTTGCTGTTCGCTTATTTGCCATTTTGCATTGACATCACCGCCATCATTGGTGGTATAGGCATGATATGGATTGCTATCAACGAAGTCTTGTTTATCTTTAAATTGTGAATAACGTCCATTCAAAGTCAAGTTTGGCTGAACTTTAGCACTGATATTAGCGGACAATAATTGATTGTTAAATTGACGCTCGGCAACGTTAGTTTTACCACGATTATCACTATAATTATTCGTACCTTGGTTTTGAGCAAATGCTACGCTGGCATCAATATTTTGTTGGTTATAACCTAATTTTGCACTATAGCCTTTTTGGTCATAAGGGGCTTTATTGTCTTTGGCTTGGGTATTAAAAATACGTGTGCCATCAGTTTCTAAACGCTGACCACGTACTTGGGCATATACGCCAGATGGTGCAACAAAGTCTGCACCAACGATAGCTTTGTAAGTTCTATTCTCGCCATAAACACCTGTCACAAAGCCGCCTGTTTTTTCAGGTACTTGTGAAATCATATGCACCACACCGCCGATAGCATCCGAGCCATATTGTACTGATGCTGGCCCTTTTAACACTTCTACACGGCTGACATCAGTCAAATCTAAGGTTTCTGGATAAAGCGGTGACAAGCTGTTCGGGGTATTTAAACGCACACCATTTTTTAATAATAAAGTATGGTTTGGATTAGTACCACGCAAAGATAGAGACGTGCCTTGACCGATACCGCCATTTTGTTTGATATAAACGCTAGCATCTTTTTGTGCAATATCAGACAAATTCAAAGTCGGATTTTGTTGAATAGCTTGTTCATTGATGACCGTGATACGAGCAGGCGTGTTGCTTGCCAATGCAGGAGCGCGGCTGGCTGTGATAACGATAGGGTCAAGTTCATATACTGTTTGAGCAGTGTTGGCTTGGCTTTGAGCGATTGCAACTTGGCTAAGTACCAACATAGAGCATGTTAAGGCACTCATTTTAAAGACGTTTGACATAAAAAATTCCTTAGCACTTATATACCGTAAATGCGAATGGGTGACATAACAAGCAGGTTTCCAGACTGGCACGTTTTATTTAAAATTCAATTTAAAAAAGTTAAAAATAAAACTCAAAATAATCATCATACCCTTCCCATAAGTTGATTTTAAATGTGTTTGAAAATCAGTGCTTACAGTGGCTTTGCATGGCGATAGGCGAGCAATGTATGACTTGAACGTGGGTTACTGTTGCGGATACAGCATTGGATTTGCACCAATTTCCCTGTACTTGTTACAAAATATTGCTACAGTATAAAGTTTGTAACTGTGATAAGCAATATGACTTATGGATAATATGGCTGAATTATATGGTTGAAATCATAGCTTATTTGCATATATTGCGTTATGATTTAAAAACAAATTTATCAATTCTGATGATGAGAAAATAAACGTGAGCCTAGTGATGAGCCAACAGATAAATACTCAGCGTGTACGTAGTAAGATTTGTGGTTTGACACGTGTAAAAGATGTGCACAATGCAGTGGCGTTGGGTGTGGATGCGATTGGCTTGGTATTTTATCCGCCGAGTCCGCGTGCGGTGAGTGCCGAACAAGCTGTAGCATTGGTGCAAACCATTCCACCTTATGTGCAAGTGGTGGGTTTATTTGTCAATGCCGATGCGACAGAGATTGAAAATATTTTAAATTGCGTGCATATTGATATTTTACAATTTCATGGTGATGAAACGCCCGAACAATGCCAACAGATTGCCCAAATGACCAAAAAACGTTGGTATAAAGCCATTCAAGTCAAAGCGGATATGGATATATTATCGATGATTCGGGCTTATCGCCAAGCAGGGGCGAGTGCGATATTATTGGATGCGTATCATGCTGATTTGAAAGGCGGTACAGGACATGCCTTTGATTGGACATTATTTCCAAAAAGTGATGTGCCGTTGATTTTGGCAGGTGGTTTAAATCCTGAAAACGTTGCCGATGCTATTCGCTTGACACAACCTTTTGCGGTCGATGTCAGCGGTGGGGTGGAAAGTAGCAAAGGTATAAAGTGTGCGGAAAAAATGCAACAATTTATCAGTAATATCAAATGAATAGATGGTAAGCAATATGAATAAAAAACGATTCTTATTATTAGCTACACTAGGCTTTACCAGTATCAGCTATGCTCAAATTCCAACTGATGCACGAGATATGGTAAGACAGTTAATACAAAATCATTATGGCGTGGCGTTTAATCATGAGCAGGATTGTTATGTTTATGATTATACCGCTTATGCGGAGTATGGTGCGGAGAAGAAAGCTTATTGTGTCAAAATTATCGATGCACAGCTAAAGAATATCAATACATTACCGACATTGTATTTGACCGTATCAGGTGATGTCATGGATGAATCATCGGTTGGTCGTATTGAAACAGGCTTGGGTGGTTTATTTATTTTACAAAAGCATAATCAAAATTGGGATGTGCTGGCTAAGTCACCTTATATCCCTTCAGGTGGTGCAGGGATGAGCCAAATGTCTGATTATAAACTGGTGGAAATTGCCCAAAATCGCTATGGCTGGATAGGTGAAGAAAGTGCCAGTGGGGCAGGCGGTGAAAGCAGTACAGATTGGCGAATGTACGCACCGATGGGCAAAGACATCAAGCCAATCGCTGAAATCACCACAGAACATAGTTATGATTTTGCAGACAATACCTATGTCGATGATCAAGGTACGGTGACTGTCGATAACAGCCAAGCGATGGTCAATGGCTATTATCCTTTAATGGTCAATTTAACATTAGAACGTGGTCGTTTAAATAAAAACTACGATCGTGTTGGTAAGAAAGTCAAAACAGCACAATATCGTGTGACTTTTAATCCTAAAATTCAAAAATTTGAAGCAATCAAGTGAGCGAAAGATGAGTGAAGTAGTCGATTTTACCCAATACCCTGATGCACAAGGACATTTTGGTATTCATGGTGGACGTTTTGTATCTGAAACCTTAATGGCAGCATTACAAGATTTGGAAAATCTGTATCAGCGTATGAAAAATGATACACAGTTTTTGCAAGAATTTGATCACGATATGGCACATTATGTCGGTCGTCCAAGTCCATTGTATTTTGCAGAACGTTGGACACAAAAATTGGGTGGGGCGAAAATCTATCTCAAGCGTGAAGACCTAAACCATACTGGCTCACATAAAGTGAATAACACCATCGGTCAAGCTTTATTGGCAAAACTGTCTGGCAAAAAACGTATTATCGCTGAAACTGGTGCAGGGCAACATGGTGTAGCCACAGCCACTATTGCAGCGCGTCTAGGGATGGAATGCGTGGTATATATGGGGGCAGAAGATGTACAACGCCAAGCCATGAATGTGTATCGCATGCGTTTACTTGGGGCAACAGTTGTGCCTGTCACGAGCGGTTCAAAAACCTTAAAAGATGCCATGAATGAAGCGATGCGTGATTGGGTGACCAATGTCGATACCACGTATTATGTAATTGGTACGGTAGCAGGCCCGCATCCATATCCGCAATTGGTGCGTGATTTCCAAGCCATTGTTGGACGTGAAGCCAAGCAGCAATTACAAAAAGCAGAAGGGCGTTTGCCTGATGCGTTGGTGGCGTGTGTCGGTGGTGGCTCAAATGCTATGGGTTTATTTTATCCATTTTTAAATGACAAGACGGTTAAAATGTATGGCGTGGAAGCTGCAGGTTTGGGCATTGAAACAGGCAAACATTCTGCACCACTGAATGCCGGTCATGTTGGCGTATTGCATGGCAATCGTACCTATTTGATGAGTGATGCACAAGGTCAAATCATTGAAACACATAGTATTTCAGCTGGTTTAGATTATCCAGGGGTAGGTCCTGAACATAGTTTCTTAAAAGATATGCAACGTGTGCAATATGTGCCGATTACCGATGATGAAGCATTGCAAGGTTTCCGTGATTTAACACAAAATGAAGGCATTATCCCTGCCTTAGAAACCGCTCATGCCATGGCGTATGTCACCAAACTCGCACCGACCATGGACAAAGATCAAATCATTATTGCCAATGTATCAGGACGTGGTGATAAAGATTTAATGACCGTAGCTAAAATCGACAATATTCCGATGCAGGGGTTATAATTGCATTAAAATATTGTTCAATATTAACCCACTTTATAGCATAATGAAGTGGGTTTTATTTTAGCAATAAAAAAACAAAGGGGCAACAATGAAACACAGTACAATCATCGCAGGGCTGCTGGTATCAACGCTATGTTTTACATCACCAAGTCAAGCAGACACTTTACAATACAGTTTAAATCTTCGAGATAATCCATTATCTACGCAAACATCATTACCTAGCCCAAAATATATTGGGATGGTAACAATGCGTAATGGTGTAAAGCTTCCTGCTTATCAGACTTATTTTGGTGCAGGATGGAGTGATAAAGATTATGAAACAAGAGCACCAGAAAGCCTAACGATCGATGCTGAATTGGATGCCAAATTAGCATCACAATTTGTGCTGTATTATTTTGATCAACGTTGGTTTCTTATTCCCAAAGATTGGCATTTTGTCAATGCAAGTATCGGTGCAAACGCAAGCAGTGTGATTAATTTTGCCCCTACACAAGGTAACAAGGGACATTTTAGTGCATGGACAAATAATGGCGGTTGCTATGGTTGTGGTCTCGATGCGGCAAGTTACTATTCAAAACAAGCTGATCAGATGAACCAAAGGGAATTTGATGCCAAAGCACAATACATGGATACATCACCAAAAATGCAATTGGTTGCACTTAAAAAAGACTGGACAGCGTGGCGAACTACGCTTGGTGGTCAGAATATTGATGGTATTGTTTATATAAATACGGACGATGGTGTTTATGTATGGACAGCTGAAGTGAGTTTACCAAAATCACAAGCCCATCTTGCAACGCCAATGTTAAATTGGTATTTACCAAAATCAAATCGCAAGTAAAACCATACGTTGTTGATAGTGATGATACAGGCAATTTTGTGCAAAAAATTGATAGTTTAGACCATTGAGCCATTCGCAACAACAGCGTTATGATGGCGAACGATAGATTGACGTTGTAAATTTTGCAGATAAAATGCTAATCATCGCTGTATGTTGTGGCAAATTGTTTTATGATGTACAGATAGATTGTATTTATGGCAAAGGAAAAAATCATGTCTCGTCTTGCACAATGTTTTCAACAACTCAAAGCCCAAAATAAAACCGCATTGGTCAGCTATGTGATGGCTGGCGATCCAAATCCGCAACTCACCGTGCCATTGCTACATCAAATGGTGGCAGCAGGTGTGGATATTGTAGAATTAGGTTTGCCTTTTTCAGATCCGATGGCGGATGGTCCAGTGATTGCGTTAGCGGCAGATCGTGCGTTGGCGGCAGGAACCAATACGCTTGATGCGATTGCCATGGTCAAACAATTCCGTGAGCAAGACCAGACTACGCCAGTGGTATTGATGGGTTATCTTAATCCTGTTGAAGTGATTGGCTATGAGAATTTTGTCAAAACTGCTCATGATGCAGGTGTAGATGGTTTGATTTTGGTAGACTTACCGCCAGAATCTGCTCAAGATTTTGACCAAATTTTACAACGTTATGATATGGATCAAGTTTTTTTACTTGCACCAACATCCACTGATGAACGTATTGCCCATGTGGTCAAACAAGCACGTGGTTTTATTTATTATGTTTCATTAAAAGGGGTGACGGGTGCAGCAAGTTTGGATACAGAGTCAGCCAATCAACGTATTGCAAAAATCAAAAGCATGACCGATTTACCTGTTGGTGTAGGCTTTGGAATTAGTGATGCGGCATCTGCTAAAGCCATGTCTGAAGTGGCGGATGCGGTGATTGTGGGTAGTGCATTTGTCAAGCAGTTTGCAACCCTAAATCCTGCTTATGCCCAACTTGCCATTGTAGAAAAAGTCAAAGAGTTAAGAACAGCCCTAGATGAATAAATAGCGAGCTTAAGCAATGAGTAAAGCCATGACCGAATTAAATACGCCAGTAGAGAGCTTACTACAGCCGAGTAATTGGATGGAACGCACTGTACCCAAAGTACATATTCCTGAAGAAAATGCATCTCAGCCTAAGTTTTCTGAGCCGACAGTAGAGTGTCCTGAATGTCATGCTTTGGTGACACAAACTGCGATGGCATTTAATAATTATGTCTGTCCGCAATGTGATGAACATTTGGCATTCAAGGCTCGTGAGCGTTTGGAATGGTTTTTTGATCAGGTCAATCAAGAACTTGGCAAAGAGTTTACTGCCAAAGATCCGTTAGGTTTTATTGATAGCAAGCCTTATCCAGAGCGTATGCGTGAAGCACAGCAAAAGACAGGCGAAACCGAAGCCTTGATCGCTATGCAAGGTCTCATCAATGATACGCCTATGGTTGCGGTGGCTTTTAATTTTGAGTTTATGGGCGGTTCAATGGGTACAGTAGTCGGTGATCGCTTTGTACAAGCTGCGGAATATGCACTTAAACATCGTCAGCCGTTGATTTGTTTTGCTGCATCAGGCGGAGCGAGAATGCAAGAAGGCATGTTGTCTTTGATGCAGATGGCACGTACGTCAGCGGTGATTGAGCGTTTACGTCAGGCATCTGTACCGTATATCGTGGTGCTGACCAATCCTGTTTATGGTGGTGTGACGGCATCTTTGGCAATGCTAGGCGATATTCATATCGCTGAACCAAAAGCCATGGTGGGTTTTGCCGGTAAACGTGTGATTGAACAGACTGTGCGTGAAAAACTAGATGAACCATTCCAACGTGCCGAATATTTGTTAGAGCATGGTGTGGTGGATCAAATCGTACATCGCCATTTGTTAAGAGATACTATTTATCGTTTGGTGGCAAAGTTGATGAAATTGCCAAGTTAATGGTTGAAATGAAATATCAAGCCGTAAGATTGTACAATTTTACGGCTTTATTTTTTTGTCTTGTTAAAATTTCTTTTTTACGATAATTTAATATGAATATTCTTAGGAATCATAATGATGAAAAAATATTGTTTTACTATTCTTTTTACTGTTATTTTCACTGGATTATTCAATCAAAATGCCGTTGCTAATATGCGTTTAAGCACTAAAAATAAAATCGATGCTGAAATGGAAAAACTAATTCAGCAAATCGATAAGATTGCCGAAAAATAAAAGGTATTGATTTTGATATTGCGGTAGATGAGATATAGGCTATCGCAATGTTTTTTGTTGATTTAAATTGTGTAAAAGTCCAAAAAATTAAAAATAGCCAACATGAAATTACTTTAAAAATATGTTAAATTAAAGTTATATTTTTAATCTAAATAGGCGTGGCTTTGAGCGAAATCATTCCCCCAACCGCACAATCTGATTTGATGACATGGCTGAATTATTGGGGCAGTATCCATGTTTCTGCGATTGACCTCGGGCTAGAACGTGTACAGCCTGTGGCAGAATATTTACAATTACTCAAGCCAAATGCCAAAATTATTACCGTGGCAGGAACCAATGGCAAAGGCTCGACGACAGCTACCATTGCCAAAATTTTGCAATGTGCAAATTATCATGTTGGATTATACCAATCACCACACTTATTCAAATTTAATGAACGAGTCATGATAAATGGTGAAGCGGCAAACGATAATGATTTAATCCAAGCCTTCGTTGAAGTGGAACAAGCACGTATTGCTTGTAATTTGACTTTATCATTTTTTGAAGCCACCACCTTGGCGGCATTTCTGTTATTCAAACAAAAGGCTTGTGATGTTTGGGTGCTTGAAGTCGGCTTAGGCGGACGCTTGGACGTGGTGAATCTGCTAGATGCTGATCTGGCGGTGATTACCAATATCGGCTTGGATCATGTCGATTGGTTGGGCGATACCATTGAAAAAGTCGCATTTGAAAAAGCAGGCATTATTCGTGATGGCATCCCAGTGATTTTTGCTGGTGAGCAAGATTTACCGCAAGCGATTGCGGATAAAATTGAGCAACATCAAGCCAAGCTCTATCAGCTTAATCAAGACTATTTCTTTGAGCAACAGCCTGATAGTTTAACAATCGCCACGCCTGCTTTGACGCTGAATTTACCCAAAGGCAAATTGGCTGCAATCAATCAAGCGGCTGCGGTGATGGCTGTATTAAATAGCGATTTAAATGTATCACAACAAGCGATTGCCGACGGCATACGAGGGACGCAATTAATTGGTCGTTTTCAGATGTTGGAATATCAAGGGCGGACGCTGCTTTTGGATGTGGCACATAATCCACACGGTGTAGATTTTCTTTTAAAACAATTGGCACATTATCGTCAGCAACATGCACAATTTAAAAATGTGGTTGCAGTATTTTCCATGTTGGCAGACAAAGATATCCAACAAGTGACAAATAGCTTAGCAAAAGATGTCAAAAAATGGTATATTTCACCTTTGAACGTGGCACGTGCAGCGAGCTTGGCACAATTACAACATGCACTGGTCAATCAAGACGTCACTATCAGTGATAGTGTATTGCAAAGTTTGAATTTGGCAATCGCCCAAACTTCTAAACAAGATTTAATATTGATATGCGGATCATTCCATACTTTGGAAGAGATCTGGGAGCATTTGCATCATGGCAATGAATAATAAACAACGCTTACTTGGTGGCGTAGTTTTATTGGGTGGTGGCGCACTATTGGCCACAATGCTGTTAAAGGGGCAACCCGATCACGCACAAACACAAGCAGCACAAGGCACAAATCCGCCTGTGGCACAACCTTTGTCTAAAGAACAATTAGAAAATCAACCTGTACCGCCGATGGTTGCTAAATCTGCTTCAGGTGAGTATTCTGCCCTGACACCAGTGGCTGTAGATGTTGAAACTGAAAAACGTCTATTGGAAGAAGAGAAGAAAGCACGTGAACAAGCGGTTGCTGAGAAAGAACGTTTGTCTGCGGAATATTTGAAACTACAAAAGCAAGCCGAAGCCGAAGCCGCACAAAAGGCTGCTGAAGAACAAGCAGCGATTGCAGCACGCAAACAAGGTACAAATCCTGCCAGTGCAACCAGCGTAAGCAACGCTGATGCAAATAAGGTAGCTTTAGATGCAAAACAAAAGGAAGATGCAGCAAAAAAGGCCGCACTTGAGTTGCAGGCAAAAAAAGATGCTGAATCCAAACGCCAAGCAGATTTAGCAGCTCAAGCCAAACGTGATGCAGAGGCGAAACGTCAGGCAGAAATAACTGCTCAAGCACAACGAGATGCAGAAGCGAAGCGTCAAGCTGAAGCAAAACGTCAAGCAGATTTAGCCGCACAAGCGAAACGTGATGCCGATGCAAAACGTCAAGCTGAAGCAAAACGCCAAGCAGATTTGGCAGCACAAGCCAAACGCGATGCAGAGGCGAAGCGTCAGGCTGAAGCAAAGCGTCAAGCCGATTTGGCAGCACAAGCGAAACGTGATGCAGAAGCCAAGCGTAAAGCTGAGCAAGCGAAAGCCAATCAAGACAACCGCCGTTGGATGGTGCAAATCGCATTGGCAGCAACACAAGCCAATGCAGACAGTTTGACTGCAAAACTACAAGCCAAAGGTTACCGTGTTACACAAAGTAAGACCTCAAAAGGTATCCGTGTTATGGTTGGACCTTCAGCCAATAAGCAAGCTGCTGATGCGGTACGTCAAAAGATTATGTCAGATAGTAGCTTGGGAATTGGTAGTGCATGGGTGATAGGTTGGGTGCCGTTAGAGTATCGCTAAATCCTTTACTTTTCTAATGTATGTAAAAAATCAGTATCCCAAACAGGCTACTGATTTTTTTTGTATATCGATTAGCTGTTAGCAAGTTGTGTTTTAAGCCATGCGATATTTTCTGGGGTAAATAATTTATCAATATTAACCCAAATAGGATGGAAACCATAACCGCCGAATTTCATTTCACGCATTGCTTCATCGGTCTGCCAGTTTTCAAATAAAATGCGATACATGGCAATCATTGTACCTGTTCGATCTGAGCCGTGATAACAATGGATAAGCACAGTTTCGCCTTGTGCCTTAGCTTGTTTTACGGCACGCATGGTCGCCAGCACATCATCACGATCAATTGCCCATGTATTGATAGGAATATGTTGTAATTTAAATGCTTGCTGATCAAGCTCATTGGCAGTTTGATTTCTCGCACGTAAGCTGATGACACGCTGAATACCAAGCTTTTTCAATTGTTCATTTTGTTCATGCAAAGGCTGTTCGCTACGATAGAGCATAGAATTTACACGATAAAGATTATGTTGCTTGTCCACCATCGTTGCCCAATATTGAGGTCGTTGTTCTGCAGGAAGGCTTTGATGTTGAATGCAAGAACTCAGCGTCATTGCGGTCATAAAGATTATAGCACGGCGTTTATTCATAAATTTCAATCAATAGATTAAAGCTGTGTACGGATAGGATGTATTTTAATTTAAATTTGCATATCAGAATAATGAAATTTGTAAACCGCCATATTATCATGTCATTATGAGGCAACAGGTGGTAATAACAAAGGATAGTGGTTAAACCATTTCTGATAAATTGCAGTATATTGACCACTTTTCACAATGTGCGATAACCCAGCATTTATTTTTTGTTTTAAGCCAATTTGACTGGTATGCACAGGAAAAATCAATCCATACGCATCATCATAGTCAGCGATTTTACCATTGGTTTTTAATTTGATATCACTGTGCTGCTGTATACTATTTATATAATAACGCAATACACCATAATCACCCACTGTAGCATTGGCATGCCCTTGCACAATGTCTTTTAAGTTTAAATACACGCTATCTCTTAATATAATATTACTGTCGTTTTGCTGAATATTTTTAATATCGGTCACGTATTCAGTATTAGTTAATAAAGACACTTTTTTATCTTTTAACATCGCCAATGATTTATATTTTGTTGTATCATCTCTTCGGCTGACAATAGTATCTGCACCATACACATAAGGGGTTGATAATTGATAACTGTGAACATTTGGCATAAGCTCAATATCGCTTGGATATAGACCACCTGCCAAAATATCATAATTGATTTTGCGAGAACTTTTTGCATCAAAAGATAAATCTAGAAATACAAATTCAAAACTCAGTTTTTGGTTTTTTGCGATAGCGTTCAGTATGTCCACATCAAAACCGACTGCACGATTTTTATGATCACGAAAGCTATAAGGTGCATACTCGGCATCCACTGCTACTTGATATTTTTGTTTGTCGTACAAAGCGTAAGTAATATTACTATGCGTGCGATGATCGTCACTTTCTTTTGAACACGCAACAAGGGTCAATGAAATACCCAGTAAAATGACAGAACGTGAGTAATTTATAGCAAACATTACACACTCCTAAATAAAATAGTCCAATATATAAATAATAAATTTTTGCAGTCTATGACTGGTTTATTACGAATTTGTGTGATGATTATAGCATATTATTAAACCAATATTTTTATCTTGGATAAAAAAAACAGACCGTGATCGTATAAAGTCACAGTCTGTTTTTATCATTTAACGATTACAAATCAGCGATTATTTTCAAAAATACGTGCAATCGGCACCGATAATCTGCGTTGTAATTGTTCATCAGCATCTTTTAATAAATACTGAAAACGCATGACCCAAACATCGTCACGATATGGATCTAACTCATTGTGATGCGGTAATTGGAACGGTAAGGTATGGTAAAATTCCCAAAAATCCACATAGTTTAAGTTACGAATCAGCATATATTGATCATTATCAATGACACCAATGATTTTTTGCTCTTGGAGTAATTCGACATAATGCGGCCAGCGACCAATCTCATCACGACCAAGTAAATCTAGTGCATCTTTTTCAGAAATACCTTTACCTTGTTTTTGTTTATGATAAAACAATTCCAAAATATCCATAAGCATCATGATCGGATGGCGTGGTGATGCTGGTTTTGAGTCATAAGCCGTCAGTGCAAAGCTGAGCTCAACACCGAATAATACGATGATCCAATTGATATAAATCCATAATAGAAAAATTGGCACAGCGGCAAAAGCACCATAAACAAGTTCATAGCTGGTGAAATTGCTCATGATGTAGCCAAAAAAGTGCTTTAATCCTGTGAAGATAATTGCGGTAAATATCCCTGCGATTGCAGCAGAGCGTATAGGTACTGCACGATTTGGAATTGCCCAATACAACAAGCTAATACCAACACAGGTCAAGACAAAGGATAAGACTGACAATATAAAACCGAAGTTAAACTCATATCCTGCAACATTATTTTGCAATAAATTCATCGATGCCACAGCAGAAGATAAGACAAACGCTGTACCCAATAAAATAGGGCCCAATGAAATGATTGTCCAATAACGCATAAAGCCAGACAGCCCGCCACGTGATTTTTTAACTCGCCAAATCCGATTGAATGCATCTTCAATGGTACTGATCATCATCACTACCGTCACAAATAGGAATAGAATACCGATGGCGGTTAAATTGGTTGAGTTTTCAGCAAATGAGTTAAAGGTCTTTTCAAAGGCAATGCTGGTTCTAGGTAATAAATTGCTATAGATCCAGTTCTGCATTTGTTGGCGAGCAGGCTCTAAGGCTTTGATAGATGAAACGATAACTAAAAATACAGTTAGCGTAGGGACAATCGCAAAAAGGGTAGTGTAGGTCAAAGAACCTGCCATTTCACGGCAACGATCTTTTTCAAAACGCTTGACCAAGAAGATCATGAATTGCAACCATTTCATATTTTTAATTTTTTCTAACACTTATTTCGCCTCAAAAATCATTTATCACGATAATGTACAGCTTATCATAAATCTCTATACTGTCTAAAAAATAACAGTAAGAGTGTGACGACAAGCACAATAAAAATAAGGTTTTGGCTATTTCTGTGGCAAATCTACATTGCTAAGATTTACCGTAGCCCAAAAAATAGCGTATGATAATAACACGATTTGAGATAGAGATAAAAAATTTATGGCGACTGATTATATTTTGGTTTTGTATTATAGTAAGACAGGTCATACCAAAGAAATGGCACAATATATTGCACAAGGTATCCAACAAATGGGCTTGTCTGTCAAATTGCGTACAGTGCCAGAAGTCTTTCCAGAAGTACAAACTGCTGTACCAAGTATTCCTGAACAAGGTGATTTATACTGTAGTGTTACTGACTTGCAAAATTGTGCAGGCTTAGTGCTAGGCAGTCCTACACGCTTTGGCAATATGGCAGCTCCTTTGAAATATTTTTTGGAGCAGACTACAGGATTGTGGCTTAGCGGTGCATTACAAGGTAAGCCAGCCAGTGTATTTACGTCATCAGGTGCAATGCATGGTGGTCAGGAAAGCACTTTGCTCAGTATGTATTTACCTTTGTTACATCATGGCATGTTGTTAATGGGTTTGCCAAATTCAGAATCGGCATTATCACATACTAAAACAGGCGGAACGCCTTATGGTGTAAGCCATGTCAGTGGTGCAAGACATGATTTGCCAATTTCCGATGATGAAAAAAGCTTATGCATAGCCCAAGGTGAGCGTATGGCAAAATTAGTTTTACAGCTGAAAAAATAACGTCAAGATACAAAAAATGGGTTGAATACGTCATATTCAACCCATTTTATTTGATTAGAAAATTAGCGTACGAAAGTCACCGTGCCGTTTTCTAAAGATTGTAAACGTGCCAAGGATTCTACTTTAAAGCCTTTTTCATCCAATAACTTACGACCGTCTTGGAATGATTTTTCAATCACAATACCGATACCTGCTACTTTCGCACCTGCTTGTTCGATTAAATCAACCAATGCCAAAGCAGCATGACCATTTGCTAAGAAATCATCGATGAGTAAAACGGTGTCTTTATTGCACAAGTGTTTATTAGAAATTGCGATTGTGCTTTCAGTTTGCTTGGTAAATGAAAATACTTTAGAGCGGTATAAATCTTCGTTCAATGTCAAAGATTGATATTTGCGTGCAAAAATAACAGGTACGCCAAGCTGCAAGCCTGCCATGACCGCAGGTGCAATACCTGATGCTTCGATGGTAACGATTTTTGTAATACCACAATCTTTGAAGCGTTCAGCAAATTCACAGCCGATTTGTTGCATCAAAACTGGGTCGATTTGGTGGTTTAAAAAAGCATCGACCTTTAGCACTTGCTCAGATAAAACGATGCCTTCAGTGAGAATTTTTTGTTCAAGTGCGTGCATGGGTCAGACCTTATAGAAAATTTAAAAAATTAAAAGCACTATTTTAAAAATACTGTTCAAAAAAGCAAGCCAAATTTCATACTTATATGGACGCTTGCACAAAAAAACCAGTCATTTCGACTGGTTTTTGCTAATTGGTTATCAATCTATCAAAAAAAATGCATGATTAGCGTTTTAACAATAAACTGTAACTGTTGCCATCATCTTGATGTGTCACTTTGACAGGCAAATAATCTAAGGCTGGTGCAAGCCAAAAAATAGTGGCTTTTTGTGGGTTGCTGTGGCGTAGGCGTACGCGGACGGTGTCATAAGCCTGCCCTGTTGCACTTTGCACACGCTCACTACCTTCACGAACAAACTGACGGTTATCTACAGAATCATAGCTACTGATCACATAATTGGACTTTAGACCACCTTTTTTGAGATCTTCACGAATTTGTAATTCGGCATTTAAATCATCTAAAGCACCTGCACGCCAAGTTAGACTGCGTGCTTGTCCTTTACGGTTGGTATTGATTCTATTCTGCTGTGGTAAAAAGTCGATGCTCACTGTATCACTATGCACCAAAATTTTAGTTTGACGGCGATAGCTTTGGGATTGGATTTGTCCTGTATTACTTATGCTAAATCGACTGGTTTCTGTCGCTTGTCCAATCATTGGAATACGTGCCGAAAATTGGTATTGCCATTGATTGCCACCTTGCTGCGTCAATACACGTGTTGCATCACCTAAAGTTTTGCCATTATAGCTAAATTGATAAGTGGCTGAAAAAGGTGCAATCGCATGGGCTTGACTGATCACGCCTAAGGATAAACCAGCAATAACCGCCAATGTGGACAATTTTTTCATTGAACTGAACCTTTCAAATAATAAGTGATGAATGACGATTTAGCATAATCAAAGCGATAATGACGTACGATAGCATAAATGTATCAAAGTGTTTATTTTCGCTATCAGATTGATGATTTATTCATTATTTGTGCAAATTTAGTTTAATCGGTGTGGCAAATAAGTATTGTATGCTTTTGCTTACATCATATAAGGTTTTTTGACTCTTTTGTGGTTTATGTTTTTGGCTTATTCTACGTACATGGACAGATAGGATATCAAACGCAACGCTAAGGACAGACACAAGGATGCAACGATCGACATGATGTCATCACTCGTTTTGCACACATACAAGTAAGCCCTGACATGATGTTAGGGCTTTTTGTTGTCTGGGTTGTCTGGAATATAATATGATTTTAATTGAGTGACGGATAATTTCTTTTTCTTGATATAAATATGAGATTTTCAAAATATATTGAGCAAAGCGAGCATCCTTGCTCGACTGTAAATTTGCCCTTAAGTTTTTCCAGTATGATTTTTCAATCAAACAGATTGTTTTGCCTCATCAGGTGAGCTTGGCGTTGCCAAAGGGTGATTGTCATACTTGGCAGATTCTTGGTTGCTATCAGGAATATTGGCTGGGTCTTCCTCATCAGATTTTTTGGTTGGATTGAGTGCCTCCAAAATCGCATCCAAGTTTAGATTGGTCAGCACGAGCAATCTATTGTCTTGTACAGTGGCATGATTAACACGGCACTTTTTCCAAATCTCTAAATCACCTAACCAGCGACTCAAATCAAGATACAATAAACCATGCTTTTCTTGTACGATTTTATAATGCCCTAAAATCAAACCTAAAGGGTCACGCTTTAATATTTTATTGCATACAAATAGGGCAGTTTTCACCCCCATTTTTTTGATGCTACTTTCAAAGCGAGACTCTACAATGTGCGTTGGGCTGATTTGTTCAAAGATTAACAATTGCTTTTTTTGATTCATTTCCATCTCAAGCAATTTTAAATCGACAAAAACTTCTGCGTAAATACCCGCAACATCGACTGTGGCATATAAACGTAGCCAGTCATCATGCAGGTCTGCATGGAGATCTTTGAGTAACTCGACATTGTCAGTCACATAACGTTTGAAAACGCCATTGAGCATATTCTCGCTGACTGGAATTTCACGCTCCTCTTCGATAAAATCTTCGGCTTGCTGATACAAGGATTGTAGCGTGGTCATAACTTTGCTGATAATACTATTCATCGAGATTCCTGAAAATTTGCGTTTGCCAAGCGTAAAATTACCATTCGGCAATGTTCATTGAGATAAAATTGCTTTAAACTATAGCACAAGCAAAATTGTGTCTGGTATAAAAATCGTTAAACATTAGATTTACTGTTTTGCCATAAATCGCCAATGTATGGTTGATAAATTGTTTTAAAGGTTAGCATAACGTGAGTATTAAACAACAAGATTATTTGCAATTTTTACAAATGGCTGAACCGCATAAATTGTGGTGGAAAGACAAGTTGTTTTTAGCCGCATTAGTTGTTGCTATGGGTTCTCACGTGGCTGTGGGACTGATCAGTTTTGTTATGCCTGAAAGTAAAGACGCTGCAACCAAAGATGTAACGATTGCAGTCAATTTACAAGAAACACCTGATGAAGAAGTCAAAGATGCTGACTTTCAAGCACAAGCCAATCAAAAAGGTGATGGCGATCTTAAAGAAGCACATACGCAAACTACGCCTATTCCAAGTACAGATCCCGATACTTCGCTTGGTGCTGAGCAAGAACAAGTTTTGCAAGAGCTGAAGCAAAAAGAGCAATTGGACTTTAAAGAACAAATGCTTATGACGACCTTGAGTTGGCAAAAACAGAAGAAAAATGAAGAAGCCGAAAAAGATCAAAAAGAAGTCACTGATGCACAACAGGCTCGTGCGGTGATGATTGCAAGTATCGAAGCACAGTTTGCACAGCGTCAGCAAATGTACGCCAAGCAACAGAAAGTCAAAACCGTAACAGGTATCCAAGCCAAAAAAGACGCATCGGCAGCTTATTTGGATCGTTTCCGTCAAAAGGTGGAAATGTTTGGTAACCGCTATTATCCTGAAGAAGCAAAGTCACAAGGTTTATCTGGTGATGTACGTTTGATGGTGATTTTGAATGCACAAGGCGGTATTCGTGCGATTCGTTTGTTGGATACTTCTGGACATGCCATCTTGGATGAAGCAGCCAAAGCCTCAGTACGTCGTGCTATGCCATTTGGACGTTTTGATGAAGGGATGAAAGATATTACCGAATTGCGTATTGTGCGTACATGGCGATTTGATGCCAATAATTCTGCATTCGACGTACAGTAACATTTCGGTATTGATGCGATTGAACTGGAAAATAATATGCTAAATATTTCACAGGCACTGGCACAAAACCAAACGCCGCATATCAAACGCATCTTATTTTTGGGTGCAGAATGTACAGGCAAAACCACCTTGTGCCAAGACCTTGCAAGGCATTGGCAAACGACTTGGGTGGCGGAATATATGCGTGAGTACTTACAAGAAAAGTGGGATGTTCTGCACCAAAGTTGTGAGTGGCATGACATTATTCCTATAGCGATTGGTCAAGTACAAAGTGAAAATCAACAAGCAGAACGTGCCAAGCAATATTTATTTTGCGATACGGGTTTGATTGAGCTGATGGTATATAGTCAGTTGTATTACAAAAGTTGCCCAAAAGAGATTGTAGATCAAGCTCTGTTGCATCATTATGATTTAATCATTATTCCAGAAGTCGATAATATTGTATGGCAAGCAGACGATCTGCGTGATTGTCCAAATGGTCGGGAAGATATTGTTACTCTATTCAAACATTGTTTAGACGAACATGGCAAAACGTATCATTGTGTAATTGGTGATCGTATGCAACGTGTGGCACAAGTCAATCAACTTTTGGCAAGTTTAGCTTGAGATCGGTTGAGAAAATTGAAATTTAGGAAAATTTATACATGAAAATATTGGATAAATTAACGCAGTTACCCAATACATTAAAACGTGGTGGTCATCTGAGCAGTAAGTCTGTACAGACAGCAATGACTTTAGGGCATGGCTTTTATTTGATTGCACGTCACCAAATGTATAAATCACCAAATGATGTAAAAAATACTGCACATATTCAATATTTTTGTAAAAAAATGATTAAAGTACTTAACATGCAAGTGAAAGTACACGGTGATATACCTAGTCAGCCTGCATTGTGGGTGAGTAATCATATTTCTTGGGTAGATATCGTAGTATTGGGTGTAGCAGCACGTGTGTTTTTTTTGGCGAAAGCTGAAATAGCCAAATGGCCTTTGATCGGGACTTTGGCAAAGTCAGCAGGGACATTATTTATTCAACGTGGCTCAGGCGATACTTTAAAGATTCGTGATCAGATAGCTGATTTTTTGAGACAAGACGTTCCTGTATTATTTTTTCCAGAAGCAACAACAGGTGACGGCACGAAAATTAAAAAAGTACATGGGCGATTACTGGGTGCAGCAATTGATGCACAACGTCCAGTGCAAATTTGTCTATTGGCTTATGTTAATCAACAGGGCGAATTAGATAAAATCGTGCCGTACATTGATGAAAGTATTATCGAAAATTTGATAGAAGTACTACAAATGCAACAAGTAACGGTGCATGTATTGCCTTTGCCAGCGATAGACAGTACAGGGCATGATGTAGAAAGCTTGACCCAATTGGTACAACAAAATATGACCGTAGGTTTGGCAGAATTACATCAAAAAGTCTTAAAAAATTAAGCCAAAATCAGTAAAAATAACGGTGCACTTTAAAACTAAAATACACCGTTAAAATTTAGAAAAACATATTTATTGCTTTTCCGCTTTGCTTGATAAACTTTGTGCAATTTTGACCAATTCCACAAACTCTTTACGCAAGCCGTGCGGATCATTGCCGATATTATTCTGGGCAAGATCCAAAATATTTTGCCAATTCATATCACCATTATACTTTCCGCCACGCAATTGCTCGGCATAAGCCACTGTTGCTACAGCAAATTTGCTATCACGATCTGCTTTTTCAAACGCTTGGCTTTGCATTAACAACGGTGTTTCGATCAAATTGCTTGTACTTTGATTTGGTAATTTATAACGTAGCTTGAGATAACCATATTCATTGCCTTTATTCTCAGTCGCTTTGGCAGTTTGGTAACGAGATGAGTCTAACCAACCATTTTTACCGACAGGAATAATTTCATAAAATGCGGTCACTTGATGTCCTGCACCAACATCTCCTGCATCAACTTTGTCATTATTAAAATCTTCTTGCTTTAAGACTCGATTTTCATAACCGACTAAGCGATATTCTTTGACCGTTTTGGGGTTAAATTCCACTTGGATCTTGACATCTTGGGCAACGGTGGCAAGAGTAGATGACAGCTGACGTTGTAGCACTTTCTTGGCTTCATTTTCATTGTCAATATAGCTGTAATTGCCATCGCCTGCGTCAGCCAGTTGTTCCATCAATTTTTCATTGTAATTGCCCGTACCAAAACCCAATGTGGTCAGTGAAATACCGCTTTTGCGTTTTTCTGCAACCATGCCTTTGAGTGTATCAAAATCAGTAATCCCAACATTAAAATCACCATCAGTAGCAATCAAAATACGATTGATGCCGTCTTTGACCTTGGCTTTTTCCGCTTGTTCGTAGGCAAGACGAATGGCACGCTCACCTGATGTAGAACCCCTAGCTTGTAAGCTGTTAATGACCGCCAAAATTTTATCTTTTTCACTGCCTGATGTTGGCTCGAGTGCCAAGGTTTCGCCTGAAGCATAAGTAATAATGGTTACTTTATCTTGTGGGCGTAATTGTTCAGTCAATAAACGTAAAGTCTTTTTCACCAAAGGCAATTTATTTGAATCATCCATACTGCCAGACACATCAACCAAAAATACCAAATTAGCAGGCGGTAATTCTTTGCTTTGAATATCTTTGGCTTGAATGGCAATTTTAATCAGTTTGGCCTCTTTTTTCCAAGGCGAATCAAAAGTCGTGGTATGCAAAGCAAAAGGTTGGTTGCCTGTAGGCTGTGCATATTGATAATCAAAATAATTGAGTACTTCTTCCAAACGTACTGATTGTACTGGCGGTAAGCGTCCATCATTCAAATAGCGACGCACATTACTATAACTGCCTGTATCCACATCGATACTAAAAGTCGAAACAGGATTTTGACTGACTTGTTGTATTGGGTTAGGCTCATTGTTTTGGTACTTCTCAGTATCTTCAACGGGTACAGTGCTTTCTTGTGCCATCATGACTGGGGCTGGGGCAACCATTTTTGTCATGTTACTGTTCTGATAGCTTGTCGGGGCTACAATCACAGGCTGTATTTCTGTAACTGCAACACCACTAACTGAACGATTTGTAGCGTGTGGCACAGATTCACAAGCAACCAGACTGAGTACACCGACAGTGATCAGTGACAACTGAAATTTTTTCATACGATTTCCTTCCAAACATTTTGTTTATTTGTAGTCGTTTTAATATAGCACGATAAATCACCACAGCGTTAGATAGATGATACAAAAAATATAATCAATTGTAGTCATCGACTGAACAAAAGCTAAAAATACGTGCATAAACAGCTCGAAACAAGACACGAAAAATAAACATAGTCGCCTTTACCTGATAGATATTTGGCGTTATGATGATGCAGAATAATGAATTTTTCTGATGATAGACCTGTTAATATATTGATTAAAGTTATATTTACAGTAAGTTGTCGCTGTCTATATTTTGAGTTTGGAGTATTTTATGTCAAAAAAATATGCATCTTTACAGCAGTTCTTGGATGTGGTGAAAGCACGTGATCCAAATCAGCCAGAATTTTTACAAGCTGTAGAAGAAGTCATGACCAGCCTTTGGCCATTCATTGAAAAAAATCCACAATATGCAGAACATGGCTTACTAGAGCGTTTAATCGAGCCAGAGCGTGCGATTCAGTTCCGTGTCTCTTGGGTTGATGACCAAGGACAAACGCAAGTTAATCGTGCTTTCCGAGTGCAATATAATTCAGCGATTGGACCTTTCAAAGGCGGTATGCGTTTTCATCCATCGGTGAATCTATCGATTTTAAAATTTTTAGGCTTTGAACAAACCTTTAAAAATGCTTTGACCACTTTACCGATGGGCGGGGGTAAAGGCGGTTCGGACTTTGATCCAAAGGGCAAATCTGATTTGGAAATTATGCATTTTTGCCAAGCTTTGATGTTAGAGTTACATCGTCACTTGGGTTCTGATACCGATGTGCCAGCAGGAGATATTGGCGTAGGGGCGCGCGAAGTCGGCTATATGGCAGGTATGATGAAAAAGCTCAGTAATGATGCCAGTTGTGTGTTTACAGGCAAAGGTCTGTCTTTCGGGGGGAGTTTGATTCGTCCAGAGGCGACAGGCTATGGCACAGTATATTTTGCCCAAGAAATGTTAAAAACACGTGGTGAAAGTTTTAAAGATAAAGTCGTGATTATTTCAGGTTCGGGCAATGTGGCACAATACGCAGCACAAAAAGCCATGCAATTTGGTGCGAAAGTAGTGAGTCTTTCTGATTCATCGGGTACGGTCTATATCAAAGATGGTTTAAATGATGCATTACTTGCAGAAGTGATGGAACTGAAAAACGTGCAACGTGGTCGTATTGAAGATTTTGCCAAAAAGCATGGTTTTGACTATTTTGCAGATCAAACACCTTGGCATATCTCGTGTGACATTGCCTTGCCTTGTGCAACACAAAATGAATTAGACGGTAAAGATGCCAAAACACTGCTTAAAAATGGCTGTATTTGTGTGGCAGAAGGAGCGAATATGCCATCAACTTTAGAAGCAGTTGAAGCTTTTGTAAAAGCAAAGATTTTCTATGCACCAGGGAAAGCATCAAATGCGGGTGGTGTGGCGACATCGGGTCTGGAAATGTCACAAAACGCGTTGCGTTTGAGCTGGACAGCAGAAGAAGTTGATGCACATTTACAACGTATCATGCAAGATATCCATGCCAATTGTGTCAAATATGGTGCGACTGAAGAGGGCTTTGTGAATTATGTTGATGGGGCAAATATTGCAGGCTTTGTCAAAGTGGCTGATGCGATGCTAGCTCAAGGTGTGTATTAATTTTTAAAAAATTCTTGAATTAATGAATAAAAATACCAAGTTTCGGCTTGGTATTTTCTATTGATTTGTTAGCAAAGTTTTGTTTTCAACAGATTCTGCCACCAGTCTAATTCTTTAAAATCAACAAATACACGATTGTCATGTATACGTGCCAATTCGCTATTTTCATGTTTTAAATATTTTTTTAACCAATGTTGTAACATGGCAGGCTTATTTTGGATCGCTGATACACACGCTAAATGATAATAAATATCGGCATGCTCATGATGTGCCAAAGGCTTTAAAATCTGTTGAATAATCAAGGCAAAACGGGTTTGCTTTTCCAAAGTATAATAAATAAAATAGGCATCTGCCAAGGCGATGGATAAATCAAGATATAAAGACAAAGGCATTTCATCAAATTCAAAACGTGCTTGTTCCAAAATCACAATCGCTTCATGTAAAAAATATAGTTGTTCGGCTTCTTGTACGCTATGCTGGAGCAATTGCAAACGTAGCTTGGCTCTTTTTAATGCCAATAATGGACTATTACCGTGTAAAAAAGCTTGGTCACTATCACCGAGTTCAGCAATTAAGGCTTGACGTGCTAACATCATTTTTCTCGCAATTCTCTTAAAAATTTCTCAATCATTAACGCCTGGATGGTGTTCAAAATCAAAATTTAAAGGTCTATTGATTCTAGAAAATCATCTCTTAGCCATGCAGTGATGGATAAACGTTGCTGTTCAGTTTTGCGTACTTCATGCAGTAAATCACTTTGGAACAATGCCAAACGATTGCTTTCAGGCGTAATGAAATGCCAGTGATCATGTTTATCTTGCAAATGCAATTCACCATGCCAATCGGCTTGCCACGTATCATGGACATACCATACGCTGGAAATCACCCGATGATTGGCTTGTTGTGGATTATCACGATGAGCTGCATAAAATTTACCCGTTTCATAGCACGCAAAATGCGCTTCAACCTGTTTTATACCCAAATAAAAGGCTTGATTAAGTTGTTCCGCCAAGGCATTCAGTACCCTAATATGCTGTTGTGACACAGGCAAGCTGTCATCTAACCATAAAATTTGGTCACTGCGAATATTTTGCATGACGCCATTTTGAATGCCTGCATCACGAAAACGCTGTAGGTTCTGTACACATTCTTGTCTTACAGCATCAATAAATGCCAGCGGATAAGCATTATCAATCACCGCAAAACCCTGTTCTGACAATTGGTCTAAAATGTTATCCATATTCCAATGTTGATAAAGCTGTGCAATGTCAAAATCAGTATGTAAACACTGTTCGCTATGCAGCGTCGCTGGCATATTTTGCGTTAGTTTAGGGGAATTTGCATAAGATGGCATCGTCATCACCTATAGTCATTATGGGCTTATCTTACTACAAACTTGGCACAAAAAAAGCATGAGATAAATTACTACAAAAAACTTCAGTGATTTTGTGCTAAAATAGCCTGAATTTTTCCCAATTAAGTTATTTTATATGAATTATCGCCACCATTTTCACGCAGGTAATTTTGCCGATGTGATGAAACATGCCCTTTTGTTGGTATTATTACAACGTCTAAATCAAAAAGATAAGCCTTATCGTTATATCGACACGCATTCAGGGGCAGGGGTGTACGACTTGTCGCAAGCACCCGCACAAAAATCGGGTGAGTTTTTATCAGGCATTCACCGCTTGATGCAGTTGGATACCAAAGAAACCAACACTGCACCACAAGCCGTACAAGATTATTTGGCAGAAGTGGAAAAATTACGCCAAACGGATGGTCGCGGTGCGTATTTTGGTTCGCCTTATTTGGCATTACAAGTGATGCGTGACATTGATAAAGCGACCTTTTTTGAATTACAGCCGATGGTTTTCCGTTATTTGAAACAAAATATTCGTGACCGTCGTGCAGGTTTGCATGAGCGTGATGCCTATGAAGGTTTGCTCGGTGTCATTCCACCAAAAGAAAAGCGTGGCTTGGTAATGATCGATCCACCTTATGAATTGGAACGTAAAGACTTCCCACAATTGGTTGAATTGGTTAGTAAAGCTTATCAAAAATGGACGACTGGCGTATATGCAATTTGGTATCCGATTAAAGATCGTGCCATGATTGAACGTTTTGAAAAAAATATGATTAAGACGGGTATTCGTCGTCAATTGGTTTGTGAAATTTGTGTATGGCCTGATGATACACCAGTTGGCTTAAATGGCTGTGGCTTGCTGGTGATTAATCCACCTTGGCAATTTGCCGAACAAGCAGATGAAGTATTACGTTGGTTATTGCCACATTTGCAGATGACAGAACAAGGCGGTAGCACCAGTGTACGTTGGTTAGTAGGTGAATAATTCTAACCAATGAATATTTTTTTAAATGGATGGGGAAAATGAACGAGCCTAATCATCAAACACCACAAAAAGACGAAGAAAATTTTGATAGTCTCACTTTTGAAGTGGTTGAAGAAGAGCATACCGCACAAGGTAAAGTACGTCGTCGTGGGATTTATTTAGTACCTAATCTCATCACGACTGCTGCATTACTATGTGGTTTCTATTCAATTATTGCCAGCATGAATGGCGATATCCAGAAAGCCATTTATGCAATTATTATCGCAGCATTATTGGATGGTTTGGATGGTCGTGTAGCACGTGCGATGAATGCCCAAAGTGCTTTTGGTGAGCAGTTTGATTCGCTATCAGATATGCTGGCGTTTGGTGTTGCACCTGCAATGTTGATGTATAGCTGGAGTTTGACTGGTCTGAATCGTTTTGGTTTGATGTGCTGTTTTGTCTATACAGCGTGTGCAGCATTCCGTCTAGCTCGTTTTAATGTGCAAATTGGTAGTGTAGATAAACGTTATTTTATTGGTATTGCTAGTCCGCTGGCAGCGATTGTAGTGTTGTGTACAGTTTGGGTACAACGTGACTTTGCAGAGATTATCAATTTTTCCAGCCCTTGGGTACTGGGTACGAACGCGGTAGTTATGGTGGTTGTGGGCTTATTGATGGTCTCAAACTTGAAATATTATTCATTTAAAGTGATGGATAAAAAACGTGTACCATTTGTGATGATGATTCCAGTAGTTTTAATTTTCTCTGCGATCACGTACAACATTCCATTAGGCTTATTATCTTTGGCTATTGCTTATGTCATCTCTGGATTTATCACAACATGGATGGCTCGAAAAAAGCCAGTAGTAGCTAAAGCCTAGAAGCATTGTAGTAATAGGTATGGTAAAAAAAGGTGAAAATTGACATTTTTGCCTTTTTTTCATGCAAATAAACCTAAAAAACAATAAAAATCTAAAAAAATCTAAAAAAGTACTTGCCAAGGATGGGTGAAATGATTAATATACGCATCCACTGGAGCGGTGGTTTTAAATAAGTTGTTAAAAATCAATCGGTTGCAAGTTCTTTTGTGAGTTTGTAGTTGGTGTGATGAGGATGATTTATTTAAAGTAAAAGGATTGAATTTGCATTTTGTTGATGTAGATTTTTTTTGATTTTCAGTTTTTCGAAGTTTTACTTTTTTAAAGTTGCTTTGAAAAATAAATTAAAAAAAGAGTTGACAAGTGATTTTTAGTTCTATAATATACGCATCCACGGAATGATGACTTGTGACTGACGAAGTGCAAGGTAATATTTAAAACCGATAGAGAAACAACTTGTGTGGATTTTTGCTTAGGTTGAGATAAGAAATTATCATTGATTTAAAGTAAAGATTGACTCGAAGTTTATTTGAGCAAAATTTGCTAGTAATTGATGAGCCAGATTTGATGGTTAGATTAAA
>NZ_JBHFHK010000020.1:0-36635 GCF_041928215.1 Hubeiibacter jixunmingi
AACCGATGAATCTTTTGCTGCTAATATCTATCTGGCTGCAACAATAATCAATTTGCGTTAATTGTCAACACGCCCTATTTAAAAGGTAATTTGGAAAATAGTAGAGTGAAAGAATATTATAAATCTACATATATTAATAAACACATATTCAAGTCAGAGCATATGGTTGTTGACATATCCAACCAAAAAGCTTTGGTTAGATTTGTTGGTTACACAAAAACATCTAAAGGCATAGCTGAACTTTCTGATGTTATGGACTTGTTTTTAGGTAAAGAGACTTGCCCTGAGAAATTCGATGAAAGCTACTATGCTTTTGTAAAACAATACTCAAATTATTAATGTGGAGATATACTTATGAGTAATTCAAATAAATTTCTTTCAGATTATGCATATTTAGCAGACAGCGTATATCGGGATATTAGAAAAAAGGTAACAGTAAACAACAATGACTCTAACTGAACACCAGTGCCATCGGACTGGAAAGTGATTGAAGAGCGTAGTCATTCAGGCTTTGGGGCATTGAACCCAAATGGCTTTACCGCTCGTGCTTACTGAACATAAAATTTAGAGGCTGAATCAAATCAGCATATCTGCCAATCCACTCAGCCCTAAATTTTTATTTTAACAATGTCAAAGATAGATTATTGACCAAACCATTTTTCATTGATTTTGTTATAAGTACCATCTTGTTTGATCGTGTTTAGACCTTGATTAAGCTTTTGCACAAGCTCTGCATTGCCTTTCTTCACAGCGATACCAACGTTTATTTCTCCTTTACCAGTTTCGATGTTAAACAATCTCAAACCGCCTTCAGGATGCTGTTTGATATAGTACTGCAAAACCTTGTCATTATTGATAAAGGCATCAGACGTACCCGTGATGATGTCTTTTATACCTAAGAATGTCGTACCAACACCTTTTAAGTTATTTGGACTAGACGCAATACTTTTAGCATAGTCGTAATTAACTGTACCACTTAAGGCAACCAATCTTTGAGAACCCAAATTTGATTGGTTAATAGCATTGCCTTTTTCATCGCTTTTGGTCGCAACGCCAGTTTTGTAGCTCAAATATGGTTCGCTATAATCAATCACACCTTTTCTCTCGTCAGTGATTGAAATCCCTGCAATCCACATATCCACTTTGCCATTATTCAGTGCTACTGGGAATTCTGACCAGTTTACAGGAATGACGTCTACTTGAATACCTGCTTTTTCTGCAACTGCTTTGATGACATCAATGTCATAACCCATTGGATTGCCTCTTTCATCCAAATTGGCGAAAGGTGCATAGTTAGAATCTGTCGCAACAACATACTTTTTGCCAGAAGCTGAGTTTGATGCCGCTTGCTGACCAGCATCAGGTGAACTTGCAGAGGTAGAGCTAGTCTGAGTTGCACTGCTTTCAACTTTTTGACCATTGCTATTAGGTGTTTTATCACAGCCTGTCATCAGAAATAAGCTGATAGCGACAATATTCATTACACCAAATTTCATAAAATTACTCCATAATTTTGATAAGAAAATCAAATTTTAAATAACCATAACAACGTCTTTTCTTGAGAGTAAAAAGCGTTTAATGAAAAAAAATTAAAAGTCGATTAAGGACGAGCTTAGATAAAGTCGTTGCTTACGAAACACGATTTGTTACCCTCAAAATGGTGTTAAAGCAATTTCATTTGATACTCGTCAGAAACATTATTATAACATTGTATAATTTTTTTGAATATTCATTAGTCTATTAACTTCGCAATTTTTTTAAAATTTGAGCAAAATAAATTATTTGTTTAAATTAAAAAAATAATTTTATTGATAAAAAATATTATTTTTCAATGTCATATGTTTAAATTTATAGTTAGAAATAATAAGGGATTTTTTTGTTACAAAAAGTAAACAACTATTTTATTGTAATCCTTATTATTTAAGTATAGATTATTTTTTTTGTTCCAATATGTGCGATAGATCACATTATTAAGTATCATTTTTGTATGTGTGGAGTGCTAGAATAGGCAAACTTAAACCAAAGATGAGCTTACTTTTTCATCCGAAAAGAGATTTTACAGTGATAAAACACATATTGATACCTATCTTGATGACGCTGGTCACAGCATTAACGGCATGCAGTACGCTCGCAACATCGCCCAAAAATAAAGTAATTGAATACGATGAACAGGTCAAACTTTATGACGGTAGCTTGTTTTGGGTACATATCAAACGGCACTATGCTCTAGCGAGTGGTGCATTAGGTGATGCAGGGGCATTAGAGCATAGCTATGTACCAACACAGGTAGAGGTGAGCTGGGACACAGGATTTGAAAATATTGGTAGGCAAACAGTATTTTTTAACAACGCCGAACATGCCTTTGAATACATCGATAAGCAAAATTCGGTTTGGTATATCTATGGTGCAGTACGTGCATGTGCTTCACCAAAAGATGGCATATACGATGTCATTACAGGGCAATGTGTGGAGGGTAAAGGGCAGTTTATACAACACTCAGCTTATCTGTACGCATTGGATCAGCAGGGCTTTGTCAAAAAGAGTTTGGACGATCTGAGTACGCATTCAAACTTTAATGTTATGGACACCAGAGGGTTGCTGAATATCAGTACACCGCCATTTGAGCTAGATGGCAAAACTCTCTCATGGCAACAAAAACTCCAAATGAAAAGTACGCAAAAAACATTTGGACAGTTTTTTGGAAAATCGGTTAAAAACAACTAACAGCGGAGCGTTTTTATGAAAAACATCAGCAATCAAATGAAATCAATCTATGCCATCCTAGCTGATAGCGTGTATTGGGATGTACGAACTGACAACAACACAGGCACAGCTGCCAATCCCAATTATCAAAACGCCAACTGGACACCAGTGCCACAAGGCTGGTCAATACTTACTGACAAATCAGGAAAGACATTCGAAGTCAGTGGTTCAATTGGGTCAGGCAAAGACAATGACTTACATAAAGGCTTTACCGCTCGTGCTTATCAAAAAGAGGGCAGTAATGAAGTCGTAATTGCCTTTGCAGGAACACAACCCAAAGATATCAATGATTGGATTTTTGGCAATCTTTCATCTGCATTAGGTAAAAGCTTAGGCACAGGTGATCAAGGTCATTTGGCACAAGCGGCTATATTTTATCATCAGGTTAAGGAAGCTTATCCAAATGCCCAGATTACTTTTACAGGTCAAAGCCTAGGTGGTGGGTTGGCATCCGTGATGAGTGTATGGTTTAATCGACCGAGCTATGCTTTTGATCCAGCACAATTTAAAAGTTCAGTATTAGATTCTACAGTTGGATCATCAACCTTATCGGCAGCAAAACAAGCCGTACAAAAAGCACTAGCCGATGGCACGATCAGTAAGATAGATGCTGATTTTGCCAAATATACCCCAAGTATGTGGCAGGAGCGTGCAGAAAATATTTCAGCGACTGCGGTCAAAGGTGAAATGTTAGAGGCATATTTAAATGGTATATTGTCGCCTATCGTTGATAATGAGCATGTGTTATCAGGCAGTACATCTTTAACCAAAAATCCGATCAATGCAGATAAAAAGCATAGTCCAACGCTGTTGGCTGCCGCACTATTGGATGAAAATTTTGAAAACTATTTGACTTTACATGATATAGGGAAAGACACAGGCACAGGTAATAATGCCAATATCAATACCATGAAGCTTGTATTAGATAGACAGCTATATCACTATAAGATGTTTGATACCCATCAAAACTTTTTAAGTAAATTAGTCCGTTCGCATATTGGCACAACACTGGGAGGTGGCAAAGACTATGTAACGGGTGATAAGACAGGCTTATCATTTAAGTATCAAGATGTTTCACTTCTATCTCGTTTTGGACAAGATTTAAAAAGCATTGCCGATACACTCAAACCATATAAAGGTAAATTTAGTCAAACCGAATATGATGCCATGTATGATGCTGTGATTGTACAATCTTTGGATTGGTACTATCATCAGGACCATAACAAACAAGGTTATATCCCAAAGAATTTCTTTAGCAATACCAATGGTTTAATACAATACACGACTGCATTAGGCGATGATTTGTTACAAGCCAATGAAGTCAAAGCTAATTCATATACAAACACATGGCTATCAATGAAAATTAAAGCCGATTATGGTATGCCATTTGACGATAGTGTGTATAACAAATTGTCTCAGTGGAATATTTCGTTGACCGATACGCATGGTCATGCTTTAGATAATCATAAAACCCAATTTGCGATCGGTCTAAATGATGCGAATACACATTTTGTCTCTGGTGACAAAGACGATTATTTATTCGGTGGTAAAGGTCATGACGAACTCAATGGTGGTCGTGGACACGATAAACTTTGGGGCGGTAAAGGCAATGACATTTTACATGGCGGTGCTGGTGACGATAAACTATACGGTGGCGATGGCAACGATATTCTGATCGGTGGCAGCGGTAATGATACCTTGGTCGGCGGTGCAGGCGATGACTTGTATTATTTTAAAGCAGGTTTTGGCAAAGATACCTTGATTAATGTAGAAGGCGGTTTGGATAATGTGTATTTTGATGGTATTAGCTTTGCTCAAGTCTCACAAAACCTTGAAAAACAGGGCAATAATTTGGTGTTGAAAGTGTCAGGTTCAACCGATCAACTGACCATTCAAGATTTCTTCGTGGGTGGAGATCATTCTAGTCTGAATATTACCTTTGCTGATGGTGGTTATTTTAATACCCAAGAAATCTTTAAGACCTATGGGGTAAACAAATCGGCTTTGGGTAAGCATAAAGAAGTAGATTATGATAATGCCTTATGCTCTGTGCTAGAAACACTTGCTGTACATGATAAGCAATATGGAACATTACTTGATGAAAATACCATAGGTATTTAATTTTGCGGTGTTTATCATAAAAAAAGCCATGTGAGCTAAATATCACATGGCTTTTTTTAAATCATTTTATTTTTGTGCTTTTTTTTCACGTTGCTTAATGACTTTTTCTACTTTGGCTTTGGCACGGTTACGCTTTAATTGAGATAAATAATCTACAAATAATTTGCCATTTAAATGATCCATTTCGTGTTGGATACATACAGCCAGTAAACCATCTGCGTCAATATCCATAGCATTACCGTCTAAATCTAAGGCTTTAATATTTACACGTGCAGGACGTTCCACATCGTCAAAAACCTCAGGAATAGACAAACATCCTTCTTTATAACAGTACAACTCATCGGTAAGTGGTGTGATCACAGGATTAATAAATACACGGGGTTCGCTCTGATCCTCGGACAAATCCATCACAATCAGCTGAATATGTCGATCGACTTGGCTGGCAGCGAGACCGATACCTGGTGCATCATACATGGTTTCCAACATATCTTGTGCAAGCTTACGGATGTCGTCATTGATCTCTGCGATAGGTTCGGCAATCAAACGTAATCTAGGATGGGGATAACTCAAAATAGGAAGTAAAGCCATAATTAATGCTCAACAAAATGATAAAAAAGTACAAAACATATGGCGAAAAAGTAGGTATCGCAGATAAATTATAGTATAATTCTCTGACAAACGCATTATTAGGAATGATGATAATGAAAAAATCATTGGACAGCTCAAAAGTAGCATTGAAAAATATGTTCAAACAAAATGCTGTCGCATGGGCAATTTTTGCTGGCTTGAGCTTTGGCGTTGTTGCCGATGTACAAGCCAAAAGTCCGAACCAATCTACATTGCGTGCTGATGCACCAAATGTATATGTGGTGAAGAAAGGGGATACTTTGTGGGCAATTGCAGGTCGCTTTTTAAATAAGCCATGGCAATGGCCAACAATTTGGGCTGCGAACCGTCAGATTCGTAATCCACATTTGATTTATCCAGGTGACCGCATCTTGTTATGTACAGTGAATGGTAAGCCACTCATTGGTCGTGATGAAGGTGACGGCTGTACGGGTATCATTCGTCGTGCTACAGGTACACCTGCACCAGCAGCAAGTGCGAAAATCCGTGTCGAAGCATTGAATAATGCTATCCCATTAATTCCTTTGGAAAACATTCGTAACTGGCTTGAAAAAGGCGTTATCCTTTCACCAGAAGCAAGCACGAATTTACCTTATGTTGTTGGGATGACAGAGCAACGTGTGATCGCAGCACGTGGCGACAAGGTTTATTTACGTGGTAATGGCTTGAATGTTGGTCAACGCTATGGCATTTATCGTGAGAATGACCCATACACTGTTAAGGGTGACAAAGGTAAAGAAACTGTTGTAGCAAAAGAGTATAGCCAAGTTGCTGAAGGTGCCATCACTGGCGAGCAAAACGGTGTCTATACTTTTGAAATTTTAGCCAATGAAAAAGAAGTACGCAAAGGCGATGTTGTGATGCCTGTGTACGATACGTATTTACCAACTGTATTCCAGCCAATTCCAGCCAAAGGTATTGTAGATGGTGGTTCAGTGGTGCGTGTCGTTGATGGGGTTAATGTTGCAGGTGTCAATAGCATCGTAACAATCAACCGTGGTACACAACACGGTGTGGATCTAGGACATTTATTCTCACTACAACAACGTGGCGAGATGAGTACAGATCCAAAAACAGGTGAACAAGTGCGTCTGCCTGATGAAGAAATTGGTCATGCTCTAGTGTTCAAAACGTTTGATAACATGAGCTATGCTTATGTGACTGACAGCAGTGGTCCAATCCGTTTGGGTGCAAGATTAGCAACACCAATGGAATAATCACGACGCTTAGTCACGAATATTGTAGAATATAGTCAGCCTAGGCTGGCTATATTTTTATGTGTTTTCTCACTATAGGTGAATCAAAGGAGTGTCATCATGCAAACACTAAACAGTGAACAGATTAATCGTATTTGCCTTTGGCACTTGCTACAGCATTCCTTAAGTAGTTATAACAAAATCACGGCATATTTTGACGATATCAGCTTGGCACTTAGACCAGACAGCATCAAGACTTGGCAACAGTTAAATTTACATAAAAATCATATCGAACGTTTACAGCAACATTTTACGCCGCAAGGACAACAAAATTTTCAGCATCGTTTAGATTGTTTGTCACGATTTTGTGATGATGTATTGTTCTGTGATGATGAAGATTATCCGCAATCGCTACAACCTTATGAAGACAAACCGCCTATGCTATTTGTGCGTGGCGATGCACGTATTCTTAATCAGGCACAGATCGCTATAGTCGGTAGCCGACAAATTAGTCCACAAGGTGGCAAAGTTGCATTTGATTTTGCCGATTATTTTTCCAGTCAAAACTTTATTACCGTCAGTGGCTTAGCAAGTGGTATTGATGCAGCAGCACACCGTGGTGCGATCAAACAAGGTAAAACTATCGCTGTGATTGCAACAGGCTTAGACGAATGTTATCCAAGTGAGCATTTGGCATTATGGCAAAATATTATTGATGCAGGTGGTGCGGTAATGAGTGAGTTTTTACCGTTTACCCCACCTCATAAAGCCAATTTCCCTCGTCGTAATCGTATTATTAGTGGTATGAGTCTAGGTACTTTGGTGATCGAAGCAGGATTAAAGAGTGGTTCGTTGATCACTGCCAAAGCAGCATTAGAGCAAGGTAAGCAGGTGTTTGCTATTCCTGGGCATATTTATAGTCAATATCATCAAGGTTGCCATCAGCTTATTCGTGAAGGAGCCACACTTGTTGATCAGCCAAATCAAGTGATTGAAGACCTAACCATGTTTGATATCGCCCATTATCGACCTGTATCCACCGCACCAACAAGAAAGAAAGCATCAAACGCAAATACAAATTCAACGATGCGTCAGCCTCAAACAGCAACACAAGCAATATCAGCTGAAAAAGTTGAGCAACCAATAGATATTCCATTGCATTTGCAGGATATTTATCAAAAAATTGATTGGACAGGCATTTCAGTCGATGATTTGGCTATATCATTAAATATTGGTATTAGCGAGTTAAACGTGGCTTTGTTAGAATTAGAATTATTAGGTGTGTGTAAAGCACATGCAGGGCGTTATGTCAGAATTTGAGCCAAATGAATATGCAAAAACCAGTCACAGACTACGAAATTAACGATGTATCAGACGCAGTGAGCCTGATTCGGCGAGGTGAGGTGTTGGCCTACCCCACAGAAGCTGTGTGGGGCTTGGGCTGTGATCCTTATCAAAAAGACGCTTTTGACAGATTATTAGCACTAAAACAGCGTCCTGTGGAAAAAGGCGTCATTCTTATCAGCCATGATGTTGATATGCTGATGCCTTTATTACAAGATTTGCCAAAAAATATACAAAAACAAATGTTAAAATCTTGGCAGGTGAGTATGCATGAGCGTGCTACGACATGGATTGTACCTAGCCATTCGAGTATTCCATCATGGATTACGGGACAACATGATAGTATCGCTGTAAGAGTGACACAACATCCACTTAGCCGAGATATATGTCAAACTTTGGGGCACTTATTGGTATCGACAAGTGCTAATCCATCAGGACGACCGCCTGCAACCACAAAACAGCAAGTGAAAGATTATTTTTCAGGTATTTTTATTGTAAACGGATTATTAGGACAGAGTAGTGAACCAAGTCGCATTATTGATTCTCGAACGGGAACTGTGTTACGTAAATAGACAAATTTTAGCCATTTGGAAGTCATAAAATAATTTAAGTGTTACATAACTATCTATTTTTTCAATAAATTTTCACAAAAGAAAACTTGGCATCATGATGGATTTCGCTATAATGCAACCATCCCTTAAGCATCTAGATTATATTGCTTAGCAGTATATTTTAGATTGTTTTTCTACCTAGACCGTCATCCCTAAGGTCTAGGTTTTTTTTGTCTATGATTTTTGAAAACACATCATTTTCGTATAAAAATTCACTACTGAAAAAATCCGAAGCCATCTCACCGATTTTTTATGAAAGGCTTCTGATCAGAATAATTGATTATTTTAGAAAACCATTTTCCGCCAAAAAAGACATATCCAATTTTGAGCTTGGGTTGTCTACTTGTGTAGCTTTATCGCCCAGTAATAAACGTTCGATATAACGTGCCAAGATATCTACCTCAATATTCACTTTACGTCCCACTACCCAAGTGCCAATATTGGTATGCTGTGCAGTATGGGGAATCAAGTTTAAACTCACGATGCTGCCACGCAAATGATTGATGGTGAGACTAATACCATCGACAGTGATTGAGCCTTTTTCTGCCAAATAACGTGCCAAATCGTGAGGGCAGGTGACTTCAAAATATAGTGAACGAGCGTCATGACGCACCAAAGTAATTTCTGCAACAGCATCGACATGTCCACTGACAATATGCCCACCAAAACGAGTGGTCGGCAACATGGCTTTTTCCACATTCACCGCTTGCCCTACTTGCCAATGCTGTAAGGTACTACGTTGAATGGTTTCCCGAGAAACATCAGCAACATAGTAATTTTGACCAAATTCAATCACCGTCAAGCAAATACCATTGGTCGCAATAGAATCGCCCAATTTGACATCCGACATATCCAAATCAGTATGAATATTTAAACGGATATCACCGCCAATATTTTGCATGGCTTGCACTTTGCCGACATTTTCGATAATACCTGTAAACATGTTTCACCTTAATTTTTGCTTGATTTGTAAGATTGCAATTACCATAAATCCAATTGCGTATTTGGTCCTGTGGTATCCACACCGCCCAATTCTGCCGAATGGTACAATTGCCCCAATAACTGGCGAATTGGCGGCCCTGATTTGGCATGAGTATCAGTAATGACAATAAACTCTAGCACACGCGCACGATCGGATTGGCGTTGTTTGCTGACCCGATAGCGTGGCACATCTTGGGTAATCAAAGTCACTCGACCACGCTTTAAATTTGCCTCTAGCACGTCTTTGGCAGCAATATTGCCATCAGTACTATAACTGGTCAAAATATAGCGAGCATTAATGCTGGCAAGTAATTTTTCATAAGCTTCTTGGGCATGTTTTGACGAGTTATATGGACTCGGACGCTGTTTACGCCATGCACGGTCGATACCACTTTTATAGCCTTTGGTATCGGGTGGCGGCAAATCCACTTGATCCCACAATGTCAAAGCATTTAACACATGATAATTACTGCTATAAGCATGTTGATTATACGGTGGGTCTAAGTACGCCACATCGACTTCAAAATTGGTCATTTGATTGGCAAGATATTGCGCATCAACACACCACATCTCGGCAGCGGATTGGGCGTGATTGCCCACATCACAAAATTTACTTGGGCTAAGCCACAATAACGAATCAATACGTTCTAAAGCAGTCTGTGTCTTACCGCCCCAACCATGGTGAAAGCTTTTAAATACGCCACTGGTATTACTGACAAAACTGGCAGAATACAACAATGGTGCGAGCAAGGCACTCATTTCTATAGGGTCAATCACCGCTTGGGCTTGCCATGTAGCAATTTGCTGACGCATGGCATCAAGTCGCATACCGTTACGTCTTTTGAAAAATAAACGATCACGCTGTGGGTCATAAATATCATCATTGCGTGGGCAAAGATTGTGTGTCACCCAACCTTTGACTTCGGGTAAATGATTGAGCATATTGATGGCATTGTCATAACCGCCAAGCTGAGCAAATTTCGGCTCACTGGTACACGCCAATAAGGCATGATTCAAAGCATAGCTATACGGTTCCCAATCATTGGCAATCACTCGATAACCATGCTGACGTGCCAAACGTGATACCACGCCACTACCTGCAAAAAAATCTACAAAAATGGGTGCTTTATTATTCTTTTTACTTTTACGTACTTTGACAGGATTACCCGCATCATCAAGATCAATCGGCAATGTACCCGTAAGTTGTAACGCCTCCAAAATAAGGTGTAATAAACGACGTTTGTTGCCCAAATAAGGTACCAATTGATGAAATAAATATTCATCAGTGGTACGAGCCGCATGGCGGCGTTTGTGATAAATCGAAGCGTCTTGGGTCATAATCGGGTATCAATAAATAGGCTTTAAGCGTAAACGGATATCGCGTTCAAGCTGTTGTATTTCAAGTACATCAAAGTGTAAAGCTTGGGAAAGTGTATCAAGATGGAGCTGATTTAGGGCACGGGCATCTTGCCCCAAATACATCGGAGCGACATATTGTAACACTTCATCGACCAGTTGGTGTTGTAAAAATGCAGTAGCCAGTGTTGCACCACATTCCAACAAAATATCATAAATTTGAAAGTCTTTTTTCAAGGTCAATAATAACTCATCAAGTGGCATAACATCGAGCTGAATCACATCTTTATCTGCCAATTCTTGGCGAAAAGGGGTCATGACAATGACTTTTTTAATTTCACTGTGTTCAGGATTCAAAATTTTGGCATCCAAAGGCAAACGCCCTTGTCGATCTAAAATAATCCGATAAGGCTGAACCACATCAATATCTAATTCGGACAATGGCTTACCATATAGGCTACGCACATTCAGCAAGGCATCATCCGCCAAAATGGTATCAATGCCTGTCATCACCGCAGCACTGCTGGCACGCCAAAACTGCACATCTTGCCGAGAAAATTCACCCGTTATCCATTTCGATTCACCGGATGCCATCGCTGTACGTCCATCCAAACTGGTGGCAATTTTTAACCGTATATAAGGCAAACCACCTGCCATGACTTTGAGAAAACCTTGATTTTGCGCGATAGCTTGTTGTTCTAAAATACCGATTTCGGTGATAATGCCTGCATCATGCAAAATCTGTACGCCTTTGCCTGCCACCAAAGGATTGGGGTCAAGTGTGGCAATAATCACTTGTTTTATGCCTGCTTTGACTAAGGCATTGGCACAAGGTGGCGTGCGTCCATAATGGGCACATGGCTCTAGCGTTACATAAGCGGTTGCACCGTGTGCTTTATCACCTGCGTCTTTTAAGGCATAGACTTCAGCATGTGAACCACCGACTGGGGCGGTTGCACCACGACCAACAATTTCGCCATCTTTGACAATCACACAGCCAACAGCAGGATTGGGGCGAGTGCGAAAGCGTGCAGTTTCTGCCATATTTAACGCTTGTTGCATAAAAAAATCATGTAATTGATTCTTCATTATTTTTTCCTTTAATTTTTATTCAGATTGATTTTTTTGGTTCATTTTTTCAATATGCAAACGAAACGCATCGACATTTTGAAAATCTTGATAAACGGAAGCAAAACGAATATAGGCAACATGATCCAATTGATACAAAGCTTGCATCACAATTTCACCTATAGTCATCGATGGAATATCACGTTCGCCGAGACTGCGAATTTGTTTCTGAATGGTAGATAAGGCGGTTTCGATTTGTTCTTGGGTCACAGGGCGTTTTTGTAGGGCGTGCATCAGCGAGCGACGTAATTTTTGTTCATCAAAAGGTTCATTGCGTCCATTGGCTTTGATGACACGTGGCATCACCACTTCATAGCTTTCAAAAGTGGTAAAACGTTCTAAACAATTTAAACATTCACGACGACGGCGAATTTGTGCACCATGTGCTGCCAAGCGTGAATCAATTACTTTACTATCAGGGGTATTACAAAATGGGCAGTGCATAATTGTATATCTTTGATGCTTTGCAATGATGCTAGTTTAACATAGATTGTCATAAATAAAACGTCATCATCTGTCGCTTATTTTTGGCTTTGTCGTAAGATTGTTTGGTAGTGCAATTATTCTTGGTTATACTATTGCTGATATTTTTAGATTGACTGTATTGTCTTATGACTACACAAAATACCCAAGCTACAGAAAACCGTTCACTGGCAGAATTTACAGAGCAAGCTTATCTCAACTATGCCATGTACGTCATCATGGATCGTGCCTTGCCGCATATTAGCGATGGCTTAAAACCAGTACAACGTCGTATCGTGTATGCCATGAGCGAATTGGGTCTTAAAGCCAGTACCAAACCAAAAAAATCCGCCCGTACCGTGGGTGATGTAATTGGTAAATATCATCCGCATGGTGATAGTGCTTGTTATGAAGCCATGGTATTGATGGCTCAGCCTTTTAGTTATCGCTATCCATTGATTGAAGGGCAAGGCAACTGGGGTTCGCCTGATGATCCAAAATCTTTTGCGGCGATGCGTTATACCGAATCAAAACTCTCTGCTTATAGCGAAAGTTTATTATTAGAATTGGGGCAGGGAACAACCGATTGGCAAGATAACTTTGATGGTTCATTGCGTGAGCCTGTGCATTTGCCTGCACGTTTGCCGAATATTTTGTTAAATGGTACAACAGGGATTGCCGTGGGCATGGCGACCGATATTCCACCGCACAATTTGCGTGAAGTGGTCAAAGGCACAATAGAACTGATTAAAAAACCTGAATTAAACGACCAACAATTACAACAATTTATCCCTGCACCTGATTTGCCGACCAAGGCGGAAATCATCACCCCACAAGCCGAATTACTCAAAGTACAAAGCACTGGGCGTGGCAGTTATCGTATGCGTGCAGTGTATCGCTTGGAAAAAAATGAAATTATTATCGAACATTTGCCTTATCAAGTATCGGGCTCAAAAATCATTACCCAAATCGCTGATCAGATGCAAGCCAAAAAATTGCCATTTTTGACTGATGTGCGAGATGAATCGGATCATAAACACCCGACTCGATTGGTACTGGTATTGCGTTCGAATAAGGTCGATGCCGATGCGGTGATGGGGCATTTGTTTGCCACCACCGATTTGGAAAGTAGCTATCGGGTCAATCTCAATATGATTGGGGCAGATGGTCGTCCGCAAGTCAAATCTATTCGTCAGATTTTATTAGAGTGGATTGAAATCCGTAAAAACACCATTACTCGTCGTTTGCAATATCATTTGGATAAAATCGAAAAGCGTTTGCATATTTTGGCAGGTTTGTTGATTGCCTATTTGGATATTGATACGGTGATTAAAATCATCCGTGAAGAAGACAAGCCAAAACCTGTATTGATGTCGCATTTTGGCATTGATGAAGTGCAAGCCGAAGCCATTTTGGAGCTCAAATTACGCCATTTGGCACGTTTGGAAGAAATGGAAATTCGCAAAGAACAAGACGAATTGGCAGCCAAGGCGGAAGTGATTCGTGAACAATTGGAAAATCCTGATAGCCTAAAAAAATTGATGATTGATGAGTTGAAAGAAGATGCCAAAAAATATGGTGATGAACGTCAATCACCATTGGTCGAGCGTGGGCAAGCCAGTGCCATACAAGAACAAGACCTATTGCCTGCTGATGCGATTACCGTGGTGTTATCCAAAGCAGGTTGGATTCGTGCCGCCAAAGGGCATGATATTGATGTGCAAAATCTAAGCTATCGTAGTGGCGATGAATATCAAAGTCATATGCAAGGCAAGTCCAATCAACGGGTGTATTTGTGGACGGATATCGGGCGTAGTTTTGCTTTGCCTGCCAATCAATTGCCGTCTGCACGTGGACAAGGTGAGCCATTAAGCTCAAAACTAAACCCTGCATCAGGCACGCAGTTTAGCCAAGTATTGATGGGTGATGATGAGCAAATTATTTATTGTATCAGTAGTCAAGGTTATGGTTTTAAAACTGAATTAAAACAATTGGATACCAATGCCAAAGCAGGTAAAGCGATTTTGAATGTGGCGGACAATTATCAAGCCTTACCACTATTATTGCAATCGGAAAAAAGCCATTTGGCGGTACTGACGCAAAATGGTCGGTTATTGATTGTTACACAAGATGATGTGGTATCGCTTAGCAAAGGTAAGGGCAATAAAGTGATTCAGCTTGAAGCCGAAGATAAAGTATTGGCACTCACTGCTTTAAATCTGGACAACGATGCCCTAAAAATCCAAGTTGGCAAACGTGACTTGACGCTAAAAGGGCAAGATTTGGCAAACTTTGTAGCGAAACGTGCGACCAAGGGCAAATTGCTACCGCATGGTTATCAAAAAGTCACTGCGATGAATTTGGCGTAATTTTTTGAACGCTTGGAGAAAATGATGACACAGGATTATTGGCAAAACCGTTATGACACAAAAGCGACAGGCTGGGATTTAGGGGCGATTTCACCGCCGATTCAAGCTTATATTGAACATCTGATTGCTAAAGGCGTGGATAAAAATAGTCGTATTTTGATTGCAGGGGCAGGCAATAGCCATGAAGCCGAGTATCTGCATCATCAAGGTTTTACGCAAGTTATCGTGGTTGATATTGCACAGACACCCTTAGAAAACTTTGCTGAACGTGTGCCGAGTTTTCCTAAAGCATATTTAATTCAGACAGATTTTTTTGAACTAGATCCAGTAGATGTGCAATTTGACTTTATTATTGAACAGACTTTCTTTTGTGCGATTGACCCGAGTCTACGACCTGCTTATGCCAAAAAAATGCGTTCTTTGCTCAAGAATCATGGTGAATTATTTGGTTTATTATTCGATGATGATTTTGCCAAAAATCCTCCTTTTGGTGGACATCGAGCAGAATATCAAAGCTTATTTGAGCAATATTTTGACCAAGTGTCTATTGAGCCGTGCTATAACTCGATTGCATCACGTCAAGGGCAAGAAGTATTTATTCGATTAGCTTAGTGCATAAGCGTACAAATCACCGCCGAATATCAAATTAGTCGTGTAATATTTGACTACAAAGTCAGAAATTTCATGCCAATTTTACGCATAATTTTGTTGTGGCAGAGCATTTGGCAATGAAAATGAGATAAATTGAAGTAAAAATCTCAAACTTTGCGACTATTTCTGCGATTTTTACCGATTTTGGATGATAAAAGTGATCTAAATGATAATGCTTTACTTTTGCACTACAGAGATGGCATATTTTAATATCGCCAAGTAATACAAACTGTGCTAATTTATCGGAAGGCTTACATCATTTTTTTTGTATTATACGGGAGTGTTCATAAATATGGATAGAGTTTGGTTAGACACCTTTAAAGAGTACGGCATTGAAAAAGAGATTTTTTTGCCATCGGAAAATACATCTCTGATCGATATTTTTGAAAAAAGTCTAAAGCAGTTTGCATCACAAGATGCGTTCGTATTTATGGATAAAGCGATTACTTATGCTGAATTGGATCAATACAGCCTTAGTTTTGCTACCTATTTGCAAAGTTTGGGCTTGGGCAAAGGCTCGCGTGTTGCGTTGATGATGCCGAATATCTTGCAGAATCCAATTGCGATTTTGGGTATTATTCGTTCAGGTTGTGTATTGGTCAATGTCAATCCACTCTATACGACACGCGAGCTTGAGCATCAGCTTAAAGATTCGGGTGCAGAAGTATTGGTTACTGTTGATCGTTTCGCGCACGTTTTCGAGCCGATTCAAGATAAAACGCCTGTCAAAAAAGTGATCGTGACAGGTATTGGCGATATGCTTGGTTTCCTAAAAGGTAACATTGTTAATTTTGTACTGCGTCACGTGCGTAAAGAAGTGCCTGCATGGAATATTACCAATGCACTGGATTTTAAAGACGCATTATCAAAATCAGCATCAAGCTATAAGCGTCCAACAATCAGTCTAAGTGATACCGCAGTGCTTCAATATACAGGCGGAACCACAGGCGTGTCTAAAGGTGCGGAACTCACGCATCGCAATCTGATCGCAAATATGCTACAAGTAAACAGTTTCTTTGAAAGTCGCTTTGGTAAAAATGCAACCTTGCAAGGCGAGTATTTTGCGTGTGCATTGCCACTGTATCATATCTTTTCTTTCACGGTTTGTGGCTTATATGGCATGTATAAAGGTGCGAGCAACGTATTGATTGCCAATCCACGTGATTTGCCTGCATTGGTCAAAGATTTAGAAAAATATCGTCCTGCACTATTCCCTGCTGTAAATACATTGTTTAATGCAGTGGTTCATCATAAAGACTTCCAAAAGCTTGATCATAGTAATCTAAAAGTTGCAATCGGTGGCGGTATGTCTGTGCTTGCTGCGACTGCAAGCAAGTGGAAAGAAGTCACTGGCGTATCTATCACAGAAGGTTATGGTTTATCAGAAACATCTCCTTTGGTGACGGTCAATCCACCAACACGTACCGAATTTTCGGGTATGATTGGTATTCCTGCTCCACAAACTGATGTGATCTTGCTAGATGAAGAAGGCAATGATGTCACAGGTCAGGTGGATGATAAGGGCGAGCCTGTTCCAGGTGAAATCGCTGTACGTGGTCCGCAAGTCATGAAAGGTTATTGGAATCGTCCAGATGAAACCGAAAAAGTCATGACCAAAGATGGTTTCTTCCGTACTGGTGATATGGGTATTATGGATGAGAAAGGCTATTTCAAAATCGTGGATCGTAAAAAAGACATGATCTTGGTTTCTGGCTTTAACGTTTATCCAAACGAAATTGAAGAAGTAGTGGCAAGTCATCCAAAAGTATTGGAAGTAGCGGCGATTGGTGTACCTGATGATAAATCGGGTGAAGTGCCAAAATTATTTATCGTCAAAAAGGATGCAAGTCTAACGGCAGAAGAGATTTTAGCTTATGCTAAAGAAAATCTAACAGGTTATAAACGTCCACGTTATGTTGAGTTTATGACTGAATTGCCAAAATCAAATGTCGGTAAAATCTTGCGTAAAGATTTACGCAATAAATAATTGCTGTCATTTATAAGATAAAATAGAATAGGTAAGCATTTAGGCTTGCCTATTTTTTTATTTATTTTAAGCCATAGAAAAGGAAAATTTGATGTCAATTAATAAGCTATTTGTGTATGGCACACTTGCCCCTGACCGTGAAAATGCCCATATTTTAAAACCTATCCAAGGAAAATGGTATAAAGCCAGTATGCGAGGACTTCTGTTGCCCAATGGTTGGGGAGCGGCTTTGGGTTATCCTGCAATCATTCCAAAAGATAGCGGTGAAATCGTTCATGGACAGATTTTTGAGTCGGATGATTTGGATCAGCATTGGCAACGTATTGACGAGTTTGAAGGCGAAGGCTACCAACGCTTGGTCGTACAGGTATTGGTAGAAAGTGAAAAAGGCGATTTTTATGTTGATGCCTATGTCTATGCCTTAAATGGCATGGATGAGCGAATCCAATTTTAATTGTACAGTTCGTCCAATTCTTGCATTATTCTACAAGCTTCTTTATGACTATTATCGCAAGCTTTTTTAAACCATTGTTTAGCAATCACTCTATCTCGTGCCGTACCCCGACCTAAAGCATAGAGTATTGCAAGGTTGTTTTGAGCTACAGCTAAATTTTGTTCTGATGCTTTTTGATACCAATATAAAGCTTGAGCATAGTCTTGTCTTATACCTTGACCATCATCATACTTTACAGCCAGATTATATTGTGCTTCTGCTAAACCTTGTTCAGCTGCTTTCTTATACCAATAGGTTGCTTGTTTGTCATTTTTCGGTACACCATAACCAAAATTATACATCATAGCAAGATTTGCTTGTCCGCTGTCTAGTCCTTGTTCTGCTGCCTGTTTAAACCATTGGAATGCTTTTTTAAAGTCTTGTTTTACATTTTCGCCATTTTTGTAGATGACACCTAATGCGTTTTTGGAAAAAGCATCGCCTTGCTCGGCTGCCTTGGTGTACCAATAGATTGCTTGCTCAATATCTTTCTCTACAAATTTCCCTTCTCTATAGATTTCAGCAAGTTGATATTGAGCTTTGAGAAATCCTTTTTCAGCAGCTTGTTTAAAATAAAAAAAGGCTCTGCTGTAATCTAGAATAGTTTTATCCTGATTAAGGTATAATACACCAAGATTGTAAATAGCTTCCAAATAGCCGTGATTTGCAGCATTTTCCAAAAGTTGTTTTGCTTTTTGATAATCTTTAGGCACACCAGAACCTGTGGCATACAACAAGCCAAGATTATTTAATGCGAGAATATTTCCTTGTTGCATCGCTTTTGTGTACCAGTAAACAGCTTGTGCATCGTCTTGTTTTACGCCTGTGCCAGTACCATACATTACCCCTACATTAAACTGTGCTTCGGTATTACCTTTTTGGGCTTGCTGTAAAGTAATTTTAAAATCGGGAATAACATTATCTTTCGCTTGGGTATTGACTGAACCAAATATCAAAGCCAAGCTCAGCACTGCAATAAATCGTTTTTTCATTTTAAAGTCCTAAATCTTCCATAAAGTACAATCTTTAATATTGAACATGATAAATCACTCTGCAATCAAATTCAAAAAATGCTGTTGTAACTTTATTGTTTCATCATCATTTTGTTTTAAGTTTTTGACAAAACGCTGTATTACTTGTTGATGCTCAGATGTATCCTGTTGATAGTACTCGATTAGAAGTGCCAATACACCCAATGTAAATCGTGTCATAGCAACATGATACTCCCCAAGATAACAGAGCTGACGCACTGCATAGTAGGCGGTATCATGTCGCTGTAATGCCATTGCACTGCGTGCCAAGTTATAAGCAGGTGCAAAAATGTGTACTGGGCTATCAACGTGAAAACTTTTTGCAGGATCTGGCATCGGCATATTGATGGCTTTTTCACACAAATCAAATGCCAGCTCAGGGCAGCCATGCTCAAGATAATATTCTGCCAAATGCATAAAGGATTCAGCATGCTGCGGATGCTGTGCAGTAGCTTGCCACCAATGGTCTAATGCAAGTAAAGGCTGTTCTTGTAGTAAGTAGAGTTTCCCTAGCCAAAGTAATAAATAACGTTTAAGTTCAGTATAGGGCTGACTATAGCTTAAACATATTTTGTACCAATGTATTGCCTGTGCATTATCTCCATAATCTCGCCATGACTGTGCACAGAAAAAAGCAGTCTGTGATTTGATATTATGATGATTATCTTGATAATTTTGATAAGCTTCAGCAAGGATTAGTGCATCATCACGATATTTGTGTGGATTGCGATTGCGTGCACCAGTTCGCCCTGATAATACAAAATAATCACCCTGCAAAAAACCAATTTGAGTATCGGTTTTTTTACTGACGATCTGCTCATGTACTACGCCTAACCAATACCATTGCCCATCATTTTTTACCAGTAGATAACGGCTATAGCAACGAAGTGCATCTAGATCATTGCTCATCTTGAGATTATAAGCATCGCAATCTAGAGCGGGTAGATGTAAAGGTTGCCCAACAAAGCGATCATCAGCATCAAAAAATAACACATAATCACTTTTACCTAGTGTAGCATCTAATGCCAACTGGCGATTGTGTTCAAAGTTACACCAAGGATGATGCAATAATTCGCCTGCAATGCCTTTTTCGTTAAAAAAATCTTGGATAATCTCAGCCGTGTTGTCACTCGAACCTGTATCTGCAATCACCCAATAATCAATCGGGCAATGCTGTAAAATATTGGCTAAAGTGTCGGCAATAATGGCACTTTCGTCTTTTACAATCATATTTAAGCAGATGGTTGGCATGAGATCTATCCTAGATTATTCATCACGCGTTTTAACATCAAACAATTCGATTTCAAAAGTTAAATCAGAATGCGGTGTGATTTTGCCCATACTGCGTTCCCCATAGGCGAGATGCGATGGCACTTTGAGCTGACGTTTACCGCCGACTTGCATGGCAGCGACTTTGCCCATGTCATTGTCAAAACCCAACACACCTAAGTCCCAACCTTTAATCACACGCCCTGTGCCAATCACACATTCAAATGGACGACCACGCTGCACCGAACTATCGAAAATACTGCCATCATCAAGATAACCTGTATAATGTGCAGTGATTAAAGCCCCTTTGACCGCTGTTTTGCCTGTACCTTGTAGCAAATCGGTCACTTGTAATTGCTTTTGTTCAGTCATCAAAATTACCCCATAAAATCAAGTCAAAATAAAACAGCTAGACCATTATAGCCTAGCTGTTATGTATCGCAGAATAAATTTTAAAAAATTAACTCGGGTCTTTTAAACTAAATAACCAGTTTAAGAAAATCGCGGCAAAAGTCGCTGTACCGATACCGCCCAAATTAAAATCACCAAAGGTCAATTCAAAATTGCCTGCACCCAAAATAATGGTTACTGCTGCCACGATCAGGTTTTTGTTTTTACCAAAATCGACTTGGTTTTCAATCCAAATTTTCGCACCAGCAATGGTAATTAAACCAAACACCACAATCGATGCACCAGTCAAAATCGCATCTGGAATAGTCGCAATCAATGCACCAAATTTTGGCGATAAACCTAAAAATACTGCAAACACACCTGCCAATACAAACACGATGGTTGAATAGACACGGGTAATCGCCATGACACCGATATTCTCACCATAAGTGGTCATACCTGGAGCACCCACACCGCCTGACAATGATGTCGCCACACCGTCTGCAAAGAATGCTTTACCTAGTTGCGGCGTTAAGTTTTCACCTGTCATCGCACCTACGGCTTTAATGTGACCTAAGTTTTCTGCCACCAAAATCAATGCCACTGGCGCAATAATCAATATCGCTTTACTGTCAAAAGTTGGGCTATGGAAAGTCGGTAAACCAAACCACGCCGCATTACCAATCGCTGAAAAATCAATGGCTTTGCCCAATCCCATACCATTTGTGACGATGGCATAAATCACATAAGACAACACCAAACCGACCAATAACAACAGACGTTGCAACAAACCTTTGGTAAATACTGCAATGCTACCCATACACAATACCGTTACTAACGCCATCCACATATCGAATGGATGACCTGCAACGGATTTTACCGTGATTGGAGCAAGATTAAGACCGATAATCATCACTACAGCACCCGTAACCACAGGAGGCATGAGTTTTTCAATCCAGCGAGTACCTGTAGCCATCACGCTCAAACCAATCAACGCATAGACGATACCACACGCCACGATACCACCGAGTGCTACGCCAAGATTAGGATTAGCACCCGAACCAGTCGCATGCCCAGTCGCTGCGGCAACTACACCGATAAAGGCAAAACTTGAACCGAGATAACTTGGCACACGTCCGCCAGTCATCAAGAAGAAGAGGATAGTACAGATACCTGACAATAGAATCGCCAAATTTGGGTCAAAACCCATTAATAAGGGTGCGAGTACAGTTGCACCAAACATTGCAAAAGCATGTTGTATGCCTAGGATTAGGCTTTGTGAGAAGGGTAAATATTCATTGGTGGCAACAGGGCGAACGTTAATATCGCCTTGATATTTTTGCCATTGTGGAAACCAAGCAGCCATAACCGATGTTATCCTTAAAATAAAACTGCTCGCTATGATACGCAATTTCAACAAAAATGATATAAAAAACGCTACTTTTTTAAAAAAATATGCTTATTTGACAAAGATTTTTACGATAAAAATAATTATTTTGTTAAAAAATTGAATGAATAAAAATAAAAAACCAAGCCTATCTATCTGACAAACTTGGTTTTGTGAATTGAATTAAAAATTAACCTGTATTACGCAACCCTGCTGCAATCCCTGCAATCGTCACCATCAAGGCATGATCGACAGGGGTTTGGCTTTGCCCTTGATTCATATAATCACGACGACGACGCATCAATTCTGCTTGTAACAAATGCAAAGGCAATAAATAAGTCTTGCGTACACGCATCGATTGGTCGAGCACTTCATTTTCAGTCAGCAATTCAGACTGTGTTTTGAGTTGCAAGAGTGTTTCGATCGCATTACCGAGCAATGCACGCAAATGCTGACCGAGTTCAACCAAGGCAGGATCATCGGTAAGATGGTTTTCATAATACTGCGTAATACCTACATCGGCTTTGGACAAGACCATTTCTAGCATATCAATCAGAGTTTGGAAATATGGCCATTCTGCAAGCATCTCTTCCAAGGTGGCTTTTTGTTGGTTCTGTAAAGCTTGTTTTAAGGCTGCACCTGTACCCAACCATGCTGGCAACATCAAACGAATTTGTGTCCACGCAAATACCCAAGGAATGGCACGCAAAGACTCCACACCGCCACTGACTTTACGTTTTGCAGGACGAGAGCCGAGCGGCAACATTTGCAATTCCAATTCAGGCGTAACCGTCCGCAAATACCGCACAAAATCAGGATGTTCACGCACAGTTTGACGATAGACTTGTACCGATTCACTGGTCATGCTGTCCATCAAAGTACGCCATTCGGCTTTTGGTTTTGGTGGTGGCAATAAAGTGGCTTTCAGCGTTGCTGCACAATAAATTTCTAAATGCTGAATGGCAATCGCTTCCAAGCCAAATTTAAAACGAATCATCTCACCTTGTTCAGTAACACGAATCGCCCCTTGAATCGAACCAGGTGGCTGTGCGTATAAGGCTTGATGGGTTGGTGCACCGCCACGGCTAATCGAACCGCCACGACCGTGGAATAGTGTCAATTGCACGCTATGTTTTTGCGATACGTCGGTAAGCTGTTCTTGGGCACGATATTGAGCCCAGTTGGCAGACATAAAACCCGCATCTTTTGCAGAGTCGGAATAGCCAATCATCACTTCTTGTTTGCCTTGGATGGCTTGTTTATACCACGGCATACTGAGCAATTGGTTGATGGTATCAGCTGCACCGTCCAAGTCATCCAAGGTTTCAAATAACGGCACTACACGTAAAGGCTTGGCAATGCCTGCTTCTTTTTGCAATAGCATCACCGCTAACACATCGCTTGGATATTGTGCCATCGAAATAATATATGCCCCCAAGCTTTCGCTCGGTTGTTGTGCCAAAACTTTGAACGTATTGAGTACTTCTTGTACATCAGCATCGTTTAAAGCATCATTATTTTTTAAATCAATATTTTGTGGTAATAATGGGCGTTTATTGACCAACTCTTGCATTAACCACGTTTGTTTAGATTGTTCTGACCAAGTGCCAAATTCACCCAAACCTAGATAAGCAGTAATCGCACTCAATGCCTGACGGTGACGGTTAGATTCTTGGCGAATATCCAATTTTAATAATTGAATACCAAAACAGCTGGCTTGACGAATAAAATCCAATAACTGCCCATCGGCAATATCTTGCATTTTTGATGCGACCAAAGAATGATAACAATCTTTTAATGGCGTGAGTAATTCATCGGTAGATTGTAGTAACATCGGGCTATCGACTACATTTTGCCCTGCCAATTTGGCATCCAACCAAGATAAAGTAAATTGCAAACGGTCACGCAATTCACGCAAACGCTCACGATATGGCTCGACATGGTTGTTTACTTGAGCAGCCAGTTCTGGACTACATTGTTGCATGGACAATTCCCAACGCAGACGGCTCAAATTATCCAATAACAAACTTGCCGCTTTGCGACGAGACAGCAATAACACTTGTTCAGTAATACCGTGAGTCACATTTGGGTTGCCATCACGGTCACCGCCCATCCACGATGCAAAACGTACAGGCACAAGGTCAATCGGCAAACGTTTTTGGCAATGTTGTAAGGTCAATTTATCCAAAGCACGCATAAACTTTGGAATGGCATGCCACAAAGTCTGCTCAATGGTGGTAAAGCCCGATTTGGCTTCATCAACTGGCGTTGGACGTTTTTGACGAATTTCATCAGTTTGCCATACAGCGGTAATTTCTTGGCGTAAATGTGCCAAGAGTTCATCGTGTTCGATTGGCGTTAATTTATGTTGATCTAATTTTGCCAAACATGTGCTGATGTCGTCATATTTCTCGATAAGCGTGCGACGGCTGACTTCGGTCGGGTGGGCAGTCAATACCAGCTCAATGTGTAAGTCACAGATTTGCTGATAAAGCTGTTCGCCTGTAATGTTATTTTGTGCAAACAACTGGAATAAATGCGGCAAATCATTGCTATCGCTCAATGCAGGATTGCATTGCTGTTCACGACGCATACGCTCGACATGATACTGCTCAGCAATATTAGCAAAGTTTAAAAATTGACTAAAAGCACGGCTCAATGGCAAGGCATCTTCATCTGTTAATTGTTGTAAAATTTGTGCCAATTGTTGTTCGGCGTTATGATCGCCATCTCTCGCACCTTTGGCATATTTACGAATATCTTCCACTTGATCGAACAATTGTTGTCCAACTTGTTGTTTTAACGTGTCTCCTAAAAAATTACCCAGTAGACGAACGTCTTCACGTAATTCTGCATCAATATCAAGGCGTGCCATATTTATCTCCAAAATATTATCCATTCCGATAAAAGATGTCCTTAGTGTAGCCAGTGATGATATAAAAACAACAGTTATTTTTATATTTTCATCATACATTCATAACAAAATATGTCGATTGTACAAGCTTAGAGTAATGATACGCTGAATACATCACCAAAAATCATCATAAAGATTTTGCAAACAGAAAAAAATATTGTAAAAAACCAGCAAAAGCATAAAATTAATGAAAAATATTTAATTTTTTGTATATCTTATCGGCAAATTTTGTATAATTCACGCTGAAATGGCTAAGTCCTGATGACTAAGCAAAACATGCGTTTTATGGTGCTGATTTTTAGCAAAAAATATAAAACGTCACCACCACATTTACAAGAGGTATCCATGGCATCGCATTATAAAAAACAACAACGCATGATTTTGATTGCGTATATCATGATGCTATTGACCGCCTTGATCATCGTACCGAGTATTGTGGCTTATGTGCTTGCCAATAATGTGCTAAAACAACAGGGATTAGAAACTTGGCTCAATGCACATGCCTTGTGGATCAAACGTAATATTATGATTTTTGTGGTGATGGCGGTTTTTGCAGGCTTGTGGTTTATTCCATTATTTTTTGTGGTATGGAATGCCAATTTAGTGGTTACAGCGACGACCATCATCGGTGGCGTATTTGTAGCGATTGCGTGGTTATTTTTACTCAATTCTTTCTTAAAAGGCATCGGAGCATATTTCCGACGCAAAGCGGTGTATTAAGCCTGAAGTGAGAAATATCCTTTTAAATATTAGACAAATAAAAACCACCGCTAATCATTAGCGGTGGTTGATGAGCCGGCTTGTGGGGTATTATTTGTTACGACCAAATATCGCACCAACAACGAACAATATCACCGCAACAATCAAGAATATATAAGCAAATTCTTTTGTTAAACCAGCGATATTACCAAAACCAAGCATACTTGCGATTAATGCAATGACTGCGAATATGACTGCCCAACGAAACATGATACTCTCTCCAAAAAAACATAAAATATATTTTCTTAACTCTGGTCACTGATGTGCATAACACAACGGCAACAGCATAGTTAAGGTTTATTACTATAAGCACCTAATGTTGTGCCTTGAACATATGATATACAAATCAAAAAACAACCAGTACTTATATTATGTTATTTAGATATGTTGTTTGGGTTGGTTTATGTGTGTGTTTGTACAAAATCCAATTTTTTGTATCATTTACATAAGCTGATTATGGCTTATATAAATCTTTGATTTAGAAATGATATGCACATCACATTTTATATTTTAGCTATCCTTGTGCATCAAAACTCTGTCCAGTAATCCCCAAACTGTCCTCACCCATCAAATATAAATAAGCAGGCATGATGCTGTCTGGTGTAGGTAAGGTCAAAGGATCTTCGTTTGGAAAGGCTTTAGCACGCATGGCTGTACGTGTACCACCTGGATTGATACAGTTAAAACGTATATTGTCATGCTCCGCAAACTCTTGAGCAAAAATCTTATTCATCGCTTCTACCCCAAACTTTGAAATAGAATATGCTCCCCACAATGCACGAGCTTCACGTCCTACGCCACTACTGGTAAAAACGACTGATGCGTTCTTTGATTGCAAAAGTAATGGCAATAAGGCTTGTGTAAGTACAAAAGGTGCTCTTAAATTGACTGCCATCACATGATCCCATGTTTCTACATCATATTCAGCCAAAGCAACCCGTTCACCCAAAACGCCCGCATTATGCAAGATACCATCTAAGCGACCAAATTGTCGTGCTAGCGTATCTTGTAATTCTTCATAATCATTTTCGGAGGCAGTGGAAAGTTGTAGTGGTAGAATGGCAGGTTGCGGTGCATTAAGGCTTTCGATTTCATCGTAAATCAATTCTAATTTTTTTAAATTACGCCCATGCAAAACCACTGTTGCTCCATGTAAGGCAAAATGTATTGCTGCCGCACGTCCGATGCCATCACCACAGCCCGTGACCAAAATCACTTTATCTTTTAATAAGTTATGCTGAGGTTGGTAGTTCTTAAAGTCGATTTTCTCAAAAGATGATGCTTTAAGGTCGCTCATGTTGATTTTATCCTTTTACAATTTTACTGGCAAATTATATATTGCTTACAGACGATTTTAGACTAAGTGAAAATGACATAAAATACAAGCAAAATCCACCATATAAAATCATAGATTTTTGTTTACAGCGTCAAAGAATTGAATTAATTTAACTGGTTATTGAAATGAGTGTAAAAGAGTGATGAGTATGGCAGATTATTTACAGGTGCATGGCGATCATTGGTCAAGTATTTATCGGGATCAAAAGGTGTTATTTGAGTTTTTACCGCATGCCATCACACAAGCAGATGTATTTGCCAGAGGTCAGGCGATATATTGTGATAATACGGCAGAAAGTGCCGAGGAGAAACTATCACCTATCACTGCTTTAAGCTATGCGTTCACTGAAAACACCCAATACTTATTTCTGATGGCACACGATGCCGAAAAACAGAATCACCAGTTAGTTAGTTTTTATCCACATTTACATAATGGTTTACCGATAGAAGTTACGCTACTCGAAATTCATGAATGGGATAATCTGCTCGAGGCAACATTGTTGGTCGAAGATGAATATCAACGTCAATACTGTTTCTTTGATACGCTCTATTTTATGCACAAAACACGCTACAAGATTGGACAGCGTCATGCCTTTTCTCTATCAGCCATGGCATTACACGCCCAAATTGTTGAAGAAACACAATTGAAATTAGAAGGTAAACAAGCCGAAGACTTTAGACGTCAATATGGTGATCAAGATTCGAGCAACGAGCCGTTGTATATCAATACCGCAAATCTGGTTGAATTTGTAGCAAATCATCCACGATTACCCCAACTGGCAAGCTTCCAATCCCCGATTACGTATGTGGCTGAAAGTGAATTTCACAATATTGGTTTTTATCAGTGTGATATTTTTATTAGCGAAGAGTCACGTCAGCAAGGCTTAACCCTGCCTTTGTACGTGCGTCAAGATATGCTCGCACAGCGTAAACCCAACATAGATCAAGCGATCAGGGGTACGCTGTGGCTACAAGGTCATTGCGTGGAAGAAATTTAAAAAAAGATCTTTAGATTGCAGCAGTGACCACGATTTCAATCAGCCAGTTTGGATTGACCAAATCGGCTTTGATGGTGGCACGAGTAGGGGCTTTTACGTCTTTGAGCCAATCGATCCACGCTTCATTAAACGCAGTAAAATCCCCCAAGTCTTTAATATAGACTTGTGCAGTCAGCAATTTAGATTTGTCTGTGCCTGCCTTGGTAAGTGCCTTATCGATATTGTCAAATACTTGCTGTGACTGCCCAACAATATCTAGGTGATCATCGTCAGGCACTTGCCCTGCCAAATACACAACACCGTTATAAATTGCGATTTCGGTAATGGCATCGCTGACGTCGATTTTTTTAATATTGGTCATGATTTATCCTAATTTTAGTAAAAAGTTTTGATATGTTGATGTAATTCAGTCACATCATGCACAATTTTATCCGCTTGCCACGCATCCAAATCATCACGAGATTCGATTGGTAAAAAACCATATGCTGCCAAAATGGTCGGCATTTTTGCTGCACGACCTGCATCAATATCACGCGGATGATCGCCAACATAAATACACTGTGTGCTATCCAAGCCAAGCTGTTTGGCTGCCAAATACATCGGCTCTGGGTCGGGTTTAGTATTTTTTACATCATCGGGACAGACTAGCACTGCACAGCGTTTATCTAAGTCTAAAGCTTTTAATAATGCTTCACTCAAATAACGTGGCTTATTGGTGACGATACCCCATGCAATGCCACGTTGCTCTAGGTCTTGGAGTAATTCATCCATACCCGCAAAAAGCGTCGTATCTACACAAATATTTGCTGAGTAAATATCCAAAAAGGATTGACGATATTTTTGCAGCTCAGCACTGTCTTTGGTAAGTTCAGGTAATACCAAACGCACCATTGCAGTTGCCCCTTCGGACACTTGACTGCGAATCGCATCAGCATCAATCACCGCCACGCCTTGCTCACGGCACATCTGCTGAATAATACGAATAAAATCCGCCGCAGTATCGATGAGTGTACCATCTAGATCGAATAGCACTGCTTTTAAATCAAAATTTTTTGTCATGTGTTTCTCAAAAATCTTTATTCAATGAAAAAGGCGTTGTTAGTTTTGATTTTGTGCAGGTTTTACGCAATGCACCATATAATTGACATCAACATTTGGGGCAAGCCAATAATGCTTGGTCAAAGGATTGTAATGCAAACCAATCATGCTTTTTAGCTCCAAACCCGCATCACGAATCGCTGTAGCAAGCTCAGATGGACGGATAAATTTATGATAATCATGCGTACCTTTTGGCAACATTCTCAACAAATATTCTGCCCCGATAATCGCAAAGACATAGGCTTTTGGATTGCGATTGATGGTAGAGAAAAACACATGTCCATTGGGTTTCGCCAAATCAAAACAGGCTTTGACCACCGATGCAGGATCTGGCACGTGTTCTAACATTTCCATGCAAGTCACGACATCATATTGCCCTGCTTGTTCTTTTGCCAAGTCTTCAATGGCGATTTTACGGTATTCAATATTTTTTACGCCTTGTTGTTCAGCATGAATACGCCCCACGGCGAGCGGTGCTTCGCCCAAATCTACCCCGAGTACACTATCAGCACGATATGCCATACTTTCAGTCAAAATGCCCCCACCACATCCAACGTCTAGGACTTTTTTATTGCTTAATCCATTAGATTTTTCATCGATCCAATTAAGTCGTAACGGATTGATTTGGTGCAACGGACGAAATTCTGATTCTGTATCCCACCATTTTTCGGCGAGTGCTTCAAACTTAGCAATTTCTTGGCGATCAACGTTGACGTTATTCATACTTATCTCTACTTTAATTAAAAAAAGCAATCTGGACCATTCGCAGTTTATCTTACTACATTTGGAGGCGATGCATAAGATAAAATAAAAAATAGTGCAAAATTGGCATTTTTTTCACAGAACACTACACATCTTTGCATTTATGCTATATTTTTTTTGATGCTTTTGTTTTATATTTGCGTCATTCTTTTATAGCAAACTTGTATAGGTGCAAAATGAAAACATTACGCCTTTCTCTCTTCGCTGCATCGGTGCTGTTGGCATCAGGTGTGACTTTTGCTAACACTTTTGTGGAAGGTAAAGATTATAAACTTGCACCACAAGTTGGTAAGGTTGACGTACCAGGCAAAATCGAAGTGCGTGAATTCTTTTGGTATGGTTGCCCACACTGTCATACTCTAGAACCGTATATGCAAAAATGGCTGACTACTTTGCCAAATGATGTAAACTTCTTGCGTACACCAGCAGCAATGAACCCTGTATGGGAATTGCACGCGCGTGCATATTACACTTCAGAAGCGTTAGGTATGCGTCGTAAAGTACATTTGCCAATGTTCTGGGTAATGCACGAAGGTCGTCAGCGTATGGGCTCTCAGCAAGAAATTGCTCAATTCTATACACGCTATGGTGCAGACATCAATAAGTTCAATAGCTTATTCAATTCATTCAGCATTACTGGCAAAATTAACCAATCTAAACAGCTCGCTGCACATTATCAATTGTCAGGCGTGCCTGCGATTGTGGTCAATGGTAAATATATCGTACAAGGTGAAAACCAACGTACTGTAGATATCGTACAATTCTTGGTTGATAAAGAACGTAATGCGATGAAAAAAGCGTCTTAATTTTGACGTAAAATTTCAAAAAAAAGCTCAACTCCAGTTGGGCTTTTTTTTGTAGCTTAAAGCTTACACAATATGACGAAAAATACGACTATTTTGTAGATTTAAATCTTCTTATACTGCTTTCATCAGCTACAGGATCGTAACTGATACCGACAACTGTTGCAATGGACGTAAATCAAGTCATGACTTATGTGATGATTTGATCTGTAAATGGAAAGTACACAGCTGTCACAGAGACAATGGATTTGCTCTCTTTTTGCAGGATGCACTGGTTGATGGAATAGCAACTCACACAACCTCCTCAACTTCCGACCTAGCCACCCTGCTAGGTCTTTTTTTTAAATATTTAAAAGCCTATACAACATAAAGACGTATAGGCTTTTTGTGGTCTATCAAATATAGTGAAATGAATTTAGAACCATTTTTTGTATAAAGTTTGGTAAGTACCGTCAGCTTTCATTTCTGCGAGATATTTATTCACATTTTCTAGCAGTTTTTTATCATCTTTATTGATAATAAAACCATAGTGTTCTTGCGGATAATCATAATCAATAGAGAAATAAAGTGGCACTTCTTTACTATTTGAGTTGGTGTAATAATAAGGAATAACTGTAGAATTACTGATTGCTACAGTTGCTTTATTGGCAAGCATAGATTGTACAGATAGCCAATCACTTTTGGTTAGCTCAAGACTGATTTTGTCTTCTGCACCTTTAAAGTCATTGAGAATCTGATAATTTGTATCCATAGGGCTGTCTTTGAGTGCCACGATAGATTTGGCTTTGATGTCTGTCAATTTCTTGATAGATGCATCTTTACTCAATAATGTCACAGGATAAGCATCCAAATAAGGGTTGCTCATCACAAATGTATTTTTGCGTTCATCAGTGAGACTGATACTGCCAGCCAATAGCTTAAATTTGTCTTCTTTAAATTGATCAAAAAGTTGTTCTCTTGCTTGATATTCGTATTCAAATGAATAGCCTGCACGTTTGGCAATCTCTTGTAATACGTCATATTCAAAGCCCTGCATTTGTCCTTTTTCATCAACAAAATTGAGCGGTGCATTGCCTGTCGGGGAGGCGATTAATCCGATTTTGACTTTTTCAAGCTGTGCTTGTTGAGTTGCGGTTTCAGATGCGGCACTGCTACTTGCCGCACTTTCAGCGACGCTTGCTGCGGTATCTGGTGTAGCTGTTTGTTGTTCGCTACACGCAGCGAGTAATAAAGTGGCTAAGATACTATAAATAACTTTCATTATGTTTCTCCAAAATATAAACAGTCAATGGCTTAAGGGCGTTTGAAATCGCCTTGGAAATTTACAGGAACAATGTAGCTAATGTCGCTTAAGCCCATTACTTCTTTCAAACGTACCAAGCCATCTGACATGCCAAATTTGGTAATATCTAACTCAACAGGTTTTGTTGTCACCACAGAAATAGTATGTGTACTTGTACGTGTGACATCTAAGGTTGAATTTAATTTCACCTGTTTACCACGGATATTTAAGCTTAGTGGTTGTTCTAAAGTGATTTTTTGATTGATGTCTAATTTATTGATGACTTCAGGGTCTAATGTTGCTTGGATACGTGCTTGAGCAAATTTATCGGTCTCAAATAACCATTCTTTAATACGCTGATCTCGAATGGCAATATCAGTGTCTGCACTTGATAAATCAATTTGCATATTGAAATTACCTTGTTTATCCAAATGTCCAGAATACGCGGTAAATAACCCATCTTCTTTGATTTGGTTAGATTGCGTGTCTGCCTTGGTACTGGTAAAAGTGATATTGGCTTTTTCTAAAACCCAGTCAGCAGCGTCTGTTGGTGTGACCTGAGATGACGCAGCAGTTTCTACACTGCTTGCAGTTTCTGTGTTATGCTGAGGTGTGCAAGCAACTAAGCCTAAAATAAAGAGAGAGAGTATAGTTTGTTTCATGTGTTGTCCTCTGAATGACAAATTAGATTAATAAAAAAGAAAAATAAATTCTGTGACCGATTAGACACATCATAAGGAAATTGGCTAAGTATATATTTTATCAGGAAAAATGGAACGACCTGACCTAGCCATAAAATGCCCGCGATTCTATATCATCAGCAGTGTTTAATCAAATTTATTTTGCATAAGTTGTAGAAATTATTTTTATGCTTTTACACAACGCTTTTAAAATCATTACTTTAATTATATTGAGCTATCATTTACATTTTAAAAGCGTAAAAAAGCAACACCGATTTTACCGATATTGCTTTTTTAAAATTATTCTAGCGAAATAAAAATCGCTTATTCCCACTCAATCGTTGCAGGTGGTTTGCTTGATACATCATAGACTACACGCGATACATCTTTGATTTCATTCATGATGCGAGTAGAAATTTTATCGACCAAATCATACGGCAAATGAGCAAAACGAGCAGTCATAAAGTCCACTGTTTCTACCGCACGCAAGGCAATTACCCACGCATAACGACGACCATCACCGACCACACCAACTGATTTTACTGGTTGGAACACGGCAAAAGCTTGAGCGGTCTTGTCATACCAACCGCTAGCACGCAATTCTTGCATAAAGATGTCATCCGCAAGACGCAAAATATCGGCATATTCTTTTTTCACTTCACCAAGGATACGCACGCCCAAACCCGGCCCTGGGAATGGATGGCGATAAATCATGTGGTGCGGAATGCCCAAAGTTGTACCCAATTTACGCACTTCATCTTTGAACAAATCACGTAATGGCTCAACCAAATCAAATTCTAAATCATCAGGTAAGCCACCCACATTATGATGCGATTTAATCACATGGGCTTTGCCTTGTTTGCTTGCCGCAGACTCAATCACATCAGGATAGATTGTGCCTTGTGCCAAGAATTTTACGCCGTCCAATTTACGGGCTTCTTCTGAGAACACTTCGATAAATTCACGACCGATGATTTTACGTTTTGCTTCAGGATCGCTTACGCCTGACAAAGCAGTTAAAAAACGATTTTCCGCATCGGCACGAATAACACGGATACCCATGTTTTCAGCGAACATTCGCATCACTTGATCGCCTTCATTGAGACGTAACAAGCCATTATCGACAAAGACACAAGTCAATTGGTCGCCAATCGCTTTATGTAGTAGTGCAGCCACCACCGAACTATCCACACCGCCCGATAAACCTAATAATACTTTTTCATTACCAATTTGTTTGCGTAATTGTTCGATACGCAATTCGATAATATTTTCTGCATTCCATAAATTTGCACAACCACAAATAATATGCACAAAGTTAGAAATCAGCTGTTCGCCTTTGGCAGTATGCGTTACTTCTGGGTGGAACTGTACGCCATAAAAATGACGGCTTTCATCACTGGCAGAAGCAAAAGGGCAACTTGGTGTGCTTGATGTCACACGGAAACCATCAGCTAAGCGCGCGACTTTATCACCATGGCTCATCCATACTTGAGATTGATTTTTGTCATCGCTAATATTGCTGAGTAAAGGATCTTGATGTAATACATCAATTTCGGCATAACCAAATTCATGCACAGTACCTGCTTCGACTTTCCCGCCCAATTGCTCTGACATGGTTTGGAAACCGTAGCAAATACCCAGTACTGGCACGCCCAAGTTAAAGACGATTTCAGGGGCACGCGGAGAATTCGCTTCATGTACGCTTTCAGGGCCACCAGACAAGATAATGCCTTTTGGATTGAATGCTTTGATGTCTTCTTCTGACATATCAAAAGCATACATTTCAGAATAAACGCCTGCTTCACGGACACGACGTGCGATCAATTGGCTATATTGTGAGCCAAAATCTAAAATCAAAATACGGTCTTGGGTAATATTGGTCATGTGCAATCTCAAAAATTTGCCATTTTAAAAATTGCGTTATTTTAGCATTTTTATCCAAAAAAATCTTTTTATTTTATGTGATGGAATTCAGTAAACGTGCATTGAAACATTGTATGACAATCATTCAATGCACGGCTATAATATTACACACTTCAAACGTCAAAATGAAAAAGTTATGGCTCAAGTGCAGTGACACAAAGCGGGGCATTGACACAATCATAATCATATTGACTGTCTTGTACATTCAATGCTTTTCTGAGCTGTTCTCGTGCAATATGCCAATCGATTTTTGGTGCACCATCATCATCCATCATATTGATTGGATAATTACTTTGGCGTTGGCGTAACGACATTTGAGTGAAATTTAACAAGGTTTTGGCATCTCGACCAAGTGCGTTATTTTGCTTGGCAAGTTGCTCAAAATGGGCTTTGAAGGATAAACCCTTACTATCCATATCATCGGGATCATTAAAAATTTCAGTAATATCATCATTATACCATTGGGTATTATCTGAACCGATAAAAATCGCTTCACGATAAGTGAGGTATAAATGTTTGGCATGATCAATCCAAATACTGTTTGGATATTTGGTGATATAATCTTGCCAAAATAAAGCACGCTGTATCAGCTCACCCAAAGAAGCTTTTAAACCTGCATCGCAATACAAGCCATCTTGATTGTCTTTGGCTAAGTGTTGGATAAAAATGGCTTGTTCTTTAGGTAAATATGGGCTAAATAATTGGCTAAATTTTTGATAATCATAATTAAAATCAAAATCGCCTTCGCATAGATTCAGCGTTTTTAATTTTTTGGCTTGAGCCAATCCAATTAAATAGCGAATGCGTGGTGATAATTTCTTAAGGTCGCTATTTTGCACAGCTTCATTATTATCCAATTGCATCATCACATCAGCAAAAATAGTTGCTTGCTCAACATTGTAAGTGCCATCTTTATCTAATTCTAGACCGATATTGAGAAATCTAAAATGATACATGTCATGATATTCATTCATCCATTGTCGAATTTGTACATTTTCAGCACTGGGTAAACACGTCTTTAATTGGCTATCGATATGCTGGATGTGTTCAAAAGTGCTACGCTGATTGATATTTTGCATCGCTTGGCTTAAGCCCCGACAAGTAGGACTTTGTGTGACTGTCTTATTTGCAATTTGTGGGTTAATTGCTGTTTGGGTTGCTATGGTGTTGGTAGATTGGCAAGCGGTGAGAGCGAATAACGTGCTTACTACTAGCGTTGATTTAAATAGATTCATGCGTTGTCCTTGATGTCAATAATTATGCTTAAAACTTCATCTGATTATAACTGATAATTTTTCGCAGGGTAAAAGATTTTAAAAATTAAAAAACCGTATCTGCCTAAACAGATACGGCTGATAAATTCAAGATAAACAATTGACGGGATACAGTTTATTTATTCTTTTCTAATAATGCATCAATACTCCACGCACCCGCACCCAACAACATTAATGCAAAATAACCACCGCCCAATTCAAGTGCAATCACCAAGGGTAGCATCGCTGCAGGAACACCCATTTTTTTCCATGTAGCCTGCCACACCAGCATAGCCAGCGATTTTTGCCCAGCCAGCCATGATAAAAATATACGTCAATAAAGCACGTGCGAACAACAACGTTGCATTATAAATTGCTGGTTGTGCAACCAAATCTCTTAGCATTAGGTTTGGATTCATTAAATTTGCCCTCTAAACATGTTGAAATTGAATAAAGCGATTATATTTTTATTTTTAATTGAGTAAATCGCATAAATATTACATTAGGGTTATTTTTTGTAACACTTTCTGATAAAAAAACACACATGCTTGCACATTAATCTTTTTTATTTATACAAGGTATTGAAATAGGGTGTGTTGACATACAAAGAAAATCAGTTATTCTGATTATATGAATAGACTAACACTTACTGATGCCCAATG
>NZ_JBHFHK010000021.1:0-34620 GCF_041928215.1 Hubeiibacter jixunmingi
CTAGTATCATTTGTCGGTAGTCTTGTGAGTATGCCATAGTTATATTGTACCAATTTTATTTTTCTTTTGCTATATCTATCTGGCTGCAACAATAATCAATTTGCGTTAATTGTCAACACGCCCTATTATGGCAGGTTTAAAAAATATCGTTGGTGGTGAGCTTAAAGGCTATACCGAACTGCTTGAAGAAAGCCGCCAAGAGGCGATGGATCGTATGCTCACAAAAGCACGTCAATTGGGTGCAAATGCGGTAGTCGGCATTCGTTTTTCTACATCAAATATTACCGCAGGTGCATCCGAATTATTCGTGTATGGCACAGCAGTCATCGTCGAGCCTGAAACGCCAAAAATGCCTGATCCATTTGCTCGTGCTTAAACTAAATAGGTGAGTGATGGAAGCATATATTTTTCAAATCATTGTTTTTCTTTGCCTATTTGCCATTGGACGCTTTTTTGGTCATCGCACTGAAGTCAAACATTTGGCAGAGCTTGAGCAAAAAGAACGACGATTACAACATATTATCCTACTGAATAGCCGTTTTACGGTTAGTCATGGGGCAGGGCAGATGATTAGTAGCAATGTGGTGATTTCACATGATTATTTTAAATATGTAATTGCCAGTATTCAAAATTTCTTTGGTGGACGTTTGACCAGTTATGAAAGCGTGGTAGAACGTGCTAGACGAGAAGCCATCGTGCGACTAAAGCAAAAAGCCTTTGAACAAGGCGCGACCAAAATTTTGGGTTTACGCTTAGAAACCATGGATATTGGTATGCGACATGGCGGTATTGTTGAAGTCTTTGCCTATGGTACAGCAGTGAAGGAATAGTTGCCAAGCCCTATATTTTTTGTGGATAAATGCTTATACTAAAGCAAATTAACTTTGATATTTGATTGTTATGATTGATGCGAAACTTTTAAGAAATCAACTTGATGTTGTCAATGCCGCTTTGGCAAAACGCGGTGTACAATTGGACGCGGCAGAATGGGCGGAGTTAGAAAATCGCCGTAAAAGCCTACAATCTTGCACGGAACAACTGCAAGCAGAACGTAACAGCGGTGCAAAACAAGTCGGCTTGCTGAAAAAATCAGGCGGCGATGCATCGGAAATCATGGTACGTATGCAAGCCATTGGCGATGACATCAAGCAAGCGGAAAATGAATTGGCTCAATTACAACTTGAGATTGAAAATAAATCATTATCTATTCCAAACTTACCTGATGACAGCGTGCCAGCAGGTCAAGATGAAAATGACAATGTTGAAATCGCCAAATGGGGAACACCACGTCAGTTTGATTTTGAACTCAAAGATCACACTGATTTGGGTGAAATGATGGGCGGTTTGGATTTTGCTTTGGCGACCAAATTAACAGGCTCACGTTTTAGCGTACTCAAAGGCAATCTGGCTCGTTTACATCGTGCTTTAACACAATTTATGCTCGATACGCATACGCTGAAAAATGGCTATACCGAAGCTTATGTGCCTTATATGGTCAATAGCGACAGTATGCGTGGTACAGGTCAATTGCCTAAATTTGAAGAAGATTCTTTTAAATTACAAGGTGAAAAAGAATATTATTTGATCCCGACTGCTGAAGTGCCAGTGACCAATTTTGTGCGTGATGAAATCATTGAAGCCGACCAGTTACCATTAAAATTTGCTGCACATACGCCATGTTTCCGTAGTGAAGCAGGTTCTTATGGACGTGATACCCGTGGTTTAATTCGTCAGCATCAATTTGATAAAGTAGAAATGGTGCAAATCGTGAAGCCTGAAGATTCAATGCAGGCTTTGGAAGAATTGACAGGTCACGCCGAAGGCATCTTGCAAGCATTAGAATTGCCATACCGCAAGATTTTGTTGTGTGGTGGTGATATGGGCTTTAGTGCAGTGAAAACTTACGACTTAGAAGTATGGGTGCCGAGCCAAAATACGTATCGTGAGATTTCAAGCTGTTCAAATATGGGCGACTTCCAAGCACGCCGTATGATGGCTCGCTATCGTGCAGATCAAAAGAAAACTGAATTGGTGCATACTTTGAATGGTTCAGGTCTTGCAGTGGGTCGTACATTGCTTGCAGTGATGGAAAATTACCAACAAGCCGATGGTTCAATTGCGATTCCAAAAGTATTGCAACCTTATATGGGTGGTATGACAGTCATTGCTTAATTGATTTCTTAATACGGTGATAGGCAAAAGACAGCTCTTTTGCTTATCATGTGCTAGATTTACTTACGTTTTTATATATTTGTTTTGATAGATAAGTGCTGAATAAAAATAGAGTAAAATACGAGTAAAATTACAATAAAGTACTGAATAACATTAAAAAATCACTATTGTAGATCAAGAATCATCTTTATGATGCGACATATCTTATGTCACTGATTTTATGCATTGTATTCATGAAAGCATTAAAAATCTTCTTAGCCTTTTTGTGTTGTGCGGTCATCGTTTTAATGGTTGCATGTCAAAATTTAAAACAAGCGACTCAGCAACCAACATTGACTGCCAGTCTGATTAATGTTGCTGTAAATCAACAATGCCATGCTCAAGTCACCGCAAAGCCAGAATGGCAGGGATTTAAACATTTTGATGAACAAACCAAGCAGAATATGCTAGATCGTTTGTGTGGTTGTGTGGCACGCCATGCACCTGATGCGATGAGTCTATCTGAGCTTGCCCAAGCCAGTACAGATGAGCATTTTCGCCAACAACTGGCAAATAATGTAGTATCTTATACAATTGACGCATGCGTGATGGAATTTGGTGCGGATGATGTAGCAGATGAAATATAAAAAAAACGCATCAGATAAGATGCGTTTTTTATACTCAAGCTGGCTTAAAGTTATTTCAACTTTGCAAGCAGCTCCTCTTTACTTAAATGACTTGATTCGGCATCACGGCGGCCTTTATATTCAAATGTGCCATTTGCCAAACCTTTCTCACCAATCACAATACGATGTGGTACACCGATCAATTCAAGATCAGAGAATTTCACACCTGGACGCTCATTACGATCATCAAGCAACACATCATAACCCAAACCTTGCAATTCACTATACAATTGCTCAGCCGCAGCCATCGTTTCAGGTGATTTGTGGGCATTCATTGGGACGATTGCCACTTGGAATGGTGCAAAAGCCATCGGGAAAATGATACCTTTGTCGTCATAGTTTTGCTCAATCGCGGCGGCAACCACACGCGTCACACCAATACCATAACAACCCATGGTCAAAATCACTGGCTTACCATCTTCGCCTAGCACGCTACAATTTAATGCTGAAGAATATTTATTGCCCAATTGGAAAATATGACCGACTTCGATACCACGTTTGATATGAAGTGTACCTTTACCATCTGGTGATGGATCGCCTTCAACAACGTTACGTAGGTCATAAACTTCGCTATATTGTGCATCACGTTGCCAGTTTACGCCTGTTGCGTGTTTGTCATTTTGGTTTGCACCTGCGACAAAGTCAGCAACAACAGAAGCCGCACGATCGACAATAACGTGAATGCCTTTTTCGACCAAACCTTGTGGGCCTGTAAAGCCAGCACATAAACCATATTCAGCCAATTGCTCTTCTGTTGCGAATGCCAATGGGCTAGCAACCAAATCATGCTTTTCAGCTTTGATTTCGTTCAACTCATGATCACCACGCAAGAATAAAGCCACTACAGGTACTTTGCCTTGTTCATCAGCGATGCCTTGTACTAATAAGGCTTTAACCGATTGTTTATGATTTGTTTTGAGGAAAGTGCATACGTCATCGATAGTCTTACAGTTTGGTGTATCGACAATCGTCAATTCTTGACTGGCAGCAGGACGCTCACCAACCAGAATGGCTTCAGCTTTTTCAATATTGGCTGCATAATCAGATTGGTCAGAGAAGACCACATCATCTTCGCCACTTTGTGCCAAAACATGGAATTCGTGTGAACCATCACCACCGATCGAACCTGTGTCTGCTTGTACTGGACGATAGTCCAAGCCTAAGCGATTGAAAATGTTGCAATAGGTTTGATACATCACATCATAAGTTTCTTGCAAAGATGCTTGGTCGATATGGAATGAATAAGCATCTTTCATGATAAATTCACGAGAACGCATCACACCAAAACGTGGACGGATTTCATCACGGAATTTAGTTTGAATTTGATAAAAATTGACTGGCAATTGTTTATAGCTTTTAAGCTCATAACGTGCCAAGTCGGTAATCACTTCTTCATGGGTTGGACCGAGTACGAAGTCATTATCGTGACGGTCTTTTAAGCGTAATAATTCTGGACCGTATTCTGTAATACGTTTAGATTCTTGCCACAGACCTGCAGGTTGCACGACAGGCATAAGCACTTCCATCGCACCAGAACGGTTCATTTCTTCACGGATAATGGCTTCAATTTTATTGAGTACACGTACGCCTAAGGGTAGCCAAGTATAAAGTCCAGATGCAAGTTTACGAATCATTCCCGCACGTAACATTAATTGATGCGAAATCACTTCAGCATCATTTGGTGTTTCACGCAGTGTTGCAAATAATAGACGACTGGCACGCATGTGTTAATACCCATCAATATTGAAAAATAAGAGCATGATTATACGCAAAAAAAATCAGCCCGCATAGTCAATATTGTCCAAGCAACTAGGCAATTTGACGACTTTGGGCTGAATATTAGAAAAATCTAAACATTAATTCATGCTTTGTAAGCGACGGATAATTTGATCGAACTTGGCTGCTTCGTTCTGTTGCATGGTGCGTAAGCTAGCGATATTCGCATTTGTATTGCGAATCATGGCATCATTGGTGCGAATGTTGGTTTCGATATTGGCAGGAATAGGCTTTCTTTGACTAACAAAAGATGCTCTTTGTGTATATAAAGTCTGCTGTGCCGCTTGAGTACGTGCCAAAGCTTGTTGTTGCATATCAATTTGCTTTTGTAGGCTGTTCATCATTTCGTTTCTTTTTTGTGTCGCATAAGCAACATTGCCATAAGCACGTTTGATAATGAGATCTTGACGAGCCTGTTCTGCTTGTGCAGCACGCTGTTGATTACTACGTTGATCACTACCGCTGTTATAAGCAGGGACAACACGAATCAATGACATATTGCCGTCTAATTCTTGATAACCACGTTTGATCATTTCAGGTGTCACTGTACGGCTAATACTTGGCGTACCAGAGCTATTCGTATAACGATAATATTTGGCACCATTTGCAAAAGTTTGGTTACTTGCGAGAGCTGATAATAACATCACGCTGCCTGCAACCAAAGCTCGCATGCCGTGCTGGAATCTAGTATTTTTAGTGTTAAAAAAGACTGACATGAGATAAAACCACAAATGGAGACAATGGCGTATTGTGTCTTTTTTTTAGGCATGATGTCAAGTTTTATCTGCGTCTCATTTTTGTCATAACTTCATGAATTATAATAATATTTTTTTGTTAAAATGTGACATTTCTTGTCGGAATGAAATGATAAATTGTCATTAACTAACAAAAAACGCCACATTTTCTAAGAGAGCGTATGATTATTATTGTCTAATCCACGTTTGGTTGCGTCCAAGTGCCTCAAAACCGACAAAACCGCGTAAAGTTAGACGATTTGCGGTAGTGTTGCGAATGGTGCTTTTATAGACTTTCCCACTCAATGGGTCAACAACTGTACCACCTTCATAGGTATTTTCACGCGTAGCAGATTTTTTCATACCATTTAAAATGGTCATTCCCAAGATTGGTTTTCCTTTTAATGCCCCAGCACAGTTATCGCATAATGCTTTGGGTACATAATTTGGACGCGGTAAAATTTGAATGATTGTGCCAGAATATACACCGTTGCCATCTTTTTTAATTTCAACGACAGCTTTTTTAAAACCTGTGGCATCGTCAATTGTTACCCATTTACCCGCAATATCATTATCGGCAAAACATAAACTTGAAACGGCAAGCAGACCTGCGGCAACCAAACCCGTAGATAATTTTTTCATCGTAGTGCGTTCCTTTATCAATAAAGCTATCTCGCTTAACTTTATATTAAAGCTTATTAAACCATCAGTAAACTTTTAGGAAACACTAATTTGGTGTCGTGGATTACATTAATTTTTTAAAAAGTGATTTATTTCACAGTTTTGTAAAAAATATATGCATTTGCATCACATTAAGACAACAGCTTAAATACGACAGGCAGCCAAAATGCGGTAAATACGGCATTTACCGCCATGCCAAAAGCAGCATAACGTCCTGCTACGACACCACGTTGCCAAGCTTGTGCTGTGCCAATCGCATGTGCTGCCAATCCAATCGCTAAGCCTGCTGCACGTTCATCCTTGATATTACGCAAAATCCAACCTGAACACGCTGCACCGATCACACCTGATAAAATCACAATCAATGTGACCATCAATGCATCAGAACCTAAAATACTTGCAATATTTAAAGCAATCGGTGTCGTCACTGCACGCGTAGCAAATGCCAAGACCATTGGTTTAGCCATATGTAAAGCGACTGCCAAAAGCATTGGCACACCCACGGCAGTTAAACTGGCAAAAATGAGAATGCCAATCATAGGTCTTAATGGCAAATCATCTAATCGCATTGATGCCAATGGAATCGCCAAAGCCACGGTTACATAGCCGAGTAGGTGGCTAAAAATACCATTGGTATGTTTTGCATAAATTTGATAATCCCACTTCATCAGCCACAATAAACCAACTAACCAAAATACCACACTCACAATAATCGGAACCTTGGGTAAATATTTTGTAGTTTGCTTGCCAAGCAGATAAGCAATAAATGTCATGACAAATGCAATCAAGATCAAAGTCGAGTCAGATAAATTGCTAAACATTGTTTATGTCCTATACTTAAATATTTGATCCGATATTTTTAATTCAGCCACTTTTTCGCCATCTTGGCATAAATCCACATAGGAATAAGCGTACTGACCACCAAGATAAATAAAAATGCGGGAATCTCTTTACCCATGCTAAGTAAGATTAATAGTGAACCACCCGAAATCGGCAAAAAGGCAAATAATCCTTCACGCATGATACGGTTATTCGCTTCAATCAATCGTGGCGATAAGTTGGCAAGATTGCGGTAAATCACCAAAGCAATTAATAAGAAAAACAACCCTGCTAAATTACCCAATTCAGCATGACCGAACAACGAGAGTAGCCATACTGCGCTTTCTCTTACCACAATAATCAAAATCAGTGTAAGAATTAATGCTTTCCAATCAATAGCGCTTTGCATGATAGTATCCTATTAAATATACCTTGCTAATTTTCCTTGAAAAATTGGCAAGGTGTCTGCTTTTAGACTAAAAAATCAATGACAAATAGACTCTTATGAGTAATAGATTCAAAATAAAAGAGCTTAACTTTCAGTATGTTGTTGCAACTTTTGTACAGTTGCATGATCGCATACGTGCTGTATATCGACATGATATTGACCGAGCAATAGTGACAGTTGTTTTAGGGTCATCTTTACAGTCAATAAGAGCTGACCTTGTTCGTCATATTGCTCTTGTACGATTGCTTGACGCTTTTTGAGCTGATGATAAAACGAACCATATCGCTGTGCATCTAACTTAAGCTGAAAAGTTTCTACTTTTCCATAAATCAGTTGCTGAATAGCACTGCGTAAATCATCTAGGCCTGCACTCGTTTTGGCGGATACATAGACTTTGATGGGGGTATCGGCATCTTGATAAATGACTTTGGCAGGTTCGCCACTGGCATCGATCTTGTTATACACTTGCAAAATACGTTGCGTCGCACCAATATCTTTCAGTACATCTTCAACAGCTTGAATATGCACAGGATAATCAGGATTACTGGCATCAATAACATGTAATAACAAATCTGCTTCTAGTGTTTCTTCCAAGGTCGCATGAAAAGAATCAACCAAATCATGCTGTAAGTTTTGAATAAATCCTACGGTATCTGCCAAAATAACACTACCTAGGCCAGCCCATTCAACTCGACGTAAAGTTGGGTCAAGCGTGGCGAACAGCTGATCGGCAGCATACACATCGCTATCGCTTAAGTAATTGAATAAGGTTGATTTTCCTGCGTTGGTATAGCCTACAAAAGAAATGGTCGGCATGGCGGCTTTTTGGCGTGCGGCTCGCCCTTGCTGACGGGTTTGACGAACTTTTTCCAGCTTGTCTTGGAGTTGGCGAATACGTGTACGAATTAATCGGCGGTCGGTTTCAAGTTGAGTTTCACCAGGCCCTTTCATACCAATCCCCCCTTTTTGCTGGGCGAGATTAGCAAAGCCACGAATTAGTCGGGTTGATAGATGTTTAAGCTGTGCCAATTCAACTTGTAATTTGCCCTCATGCGTTTTGGCACGACGTGCGAAAATATCCAAAATAAGACCCGTGCGATCAATCACACGACACTTAAATAATTGTTCAAGATTGCGTTCTTGGCTTGGTGTCAAGGTTTGGTCAAAAATCACCAAGTCAATTGCCATATGTTTGATTAATTCTGCGATTTCTTCTGCTTTACCTGTACCCAATAAATATTTGGCTTCTGGGCGTGAGCGTTGAATATGCAGATGCTGCACAATATCAGCTTCAGCAGATTGTGCCAGCAAATAAAATTCATCACGATCTAATGCCGTCATCCCATAAATATCAAGACTAACTAAAAGCGTTTTTTCAGGCTGCAAATTTTGTGTGGTATAACCTGTAGTTTTGCTACTTTGTGTTTGCTCATCTAATTGTTCATCATCAGCAAGATGGTCTGAATTATAAATTGAATCGTTCATGTTTTGCTCCAAATGAAAAATATGAATTATTGAAAAAACCACCAAAATCGAGGACTATTTTGCAGAAAGTCATTCCAATTTTGTAGTCTAACATTAAAATGACTAAAATTTTTTAATTAAATAATCATTAATAACAATAATTTAAGATTTAAAATAATAAAACTGTAAAAAAAGTGTAGATAAAGTGTAGCCAAAACCTATAAAAAGATTGTAATATTTAGTCACACAACGACAGCACAACGGATTGTTAGCGTAAGAGAACAAGAAGGAGTGCTACAAAGACGGACATGTTTTTAATTTGTATAAGGCGGAATTCAGTGATGAAAAAAACCCAACTAGCGTTTATGATCTTATCTACAGTGACTGCAGGTAGTGCACTTGCAAATACACCTGTAGTGACAGTTCCTGCAGCAACTACAGTACCGACTGTTGCACCTGCTGCATCAGGCACAGCTCAGCAACCGATTCGTCTTGACCAAAATACCATTGATGTATCAGGTGTTACTCAACCTAACCTTGGTCAGAATGCGGGTCTTCCTACAACGACAACAAATAACACCAAAAAAATATTACAAAGTGCTTCAGGCGTGACACTAGAGTGGAACGGTGCGTTATTCGTAAACGGCTCTGTGAAATTTGATGGTGCTGATGATGGCAGCAACTACTCAGGCATCAAAGAGCTACCGACTGACGGGAAAAAACCGACTCGCAGATTTGGCGTTGATGAAGTTTGGGCTGATTTAACAATCAAAGCATCTAAAGAGCTTGATGGCAAAGTAGCAAGTGCTGTGATGAATATGCGTTTTGACCAAGAATCTAATAGTAAAAGCAAAATGTTCTTGCGTCGTGCTTATTTGAACTATGACAAATGGTTATTAGGTCGTGCTACGACGGAGTTTTATGATGGCTCATTCCAACCATCGCATATCAACTCTGACTTAGGTGCAGGTGGTTATGGTGCTTATATGTTGCGTTATAGTGATCGTTTGGATGACAAGACCAAATATTCTATTGCTGTAGAACAACCACTTGATCCTGATTACCGCTCAGGTGCTGTACCTAACGTTGTAGGCCGTATCCAAAGCGAATTTAATGACAAGACCTATGGCTCTTTACGTGGTTTCGTTGGTCAGACCAAAGACAATAATCGTAAAGACTATGTTGGCTCAGGCAAAAAAGCAACATCTTGGGGTGTGGGTATTGGTGCCAGCCATAAACCTACAGACAAGTTGACTGTGTGGGCGGATTACAGCCATGTCAAAGGCGATGGTAACTATATGGGTTATGCCAACTCACCATTTACTTTAGACCGTACAAAAAACAAGTTAGTAGTGGGCGAATTTGATGATTTGATGTTGGGTGCAAGCTACACACCAATGGACAAAGTCACTACAGTAATGAGCTATGCTCAGTTGCAATCTAAAGCAGGCGACTTCGCACGTTTAAATCCAGATCAGAATAAGCGTTTACAACAGGCGGCAATTTCTGTTTGGTATAATTTCGTACCACCAATCAATATCGCTACAGAATTTAGCCATGGTAAACGTACAACGTATGCTGGTAAAACAGGTAGCGAAAACATGATTAACTTCTATATGGACTACTCATTCTAATCTATTTTATAGTGAGTAAAAAAGCAGATAAGACCAAGGTTTTATCTGCTTTTTTTATAAAGAATGAAAAATTAAATTTCATCATCTTTATAAGGGTTTTCGATGCCCAAGCCAGCTAGGATTTCAATTTCCAAACTTTCCATTTCTTCAGCATCTTCTTCACTGGTTTCATGATCAAAACCAAGCAAATGCAATACACCATGTACTAATAGATGCGTGAAATGTTGTAAAGGTGTTTTACCCTGTTCAGCTGCTTCCTGTAATACTATAGGAATACAAATCACCAAGTCACCAAGCGGATAAGCTTCCAATTCATCAACAATATCTTCAGGAATTTCACTGGCAAAAGACAAAACATTGGTTGGCTTATCTTTTTGGCGATATTCGAAGTTCAACTGCTGACTATGAGCAACATCCACACAAGCAATTCCAATCTCATAATCAGGGCTGTCAAATAAGCTGACGACTTTTAAAACCACTTGCTGAATGTAATCTTCATCAAGTACTAAATCAGGAGAAGTAAAGTCTTGTTGTAATGATAAATTAACGTGCATGACTTCCCCTTATTCATTCTCATTGGCTTGATGCTGTCCGTCAGCTTGACGATCATTATCAGCAATTAATGCTTGTTGCATGGCTTTACGTTCAGCACGTTTCTCAGCAGAAATACATTGTTGCTCATCATCAAAGACTTCATAAGCTTCAACAATTTTTTGTACCAACTGATGACGTACCACGTCACGAGAATGAAAACGTGTGATATGAATCTCGTTGATCTTTTCTAAGACTCGCAAGGCTTGAGCCAAGCCTGACTGTTGTCCACGTGGTAAGTCCACTTGCGTGATATCACCTGTGATCACTGCACGTGAACCAAAACCTAAACGCGTCAAAAACATTTTCATTTGTTCAGGCGTGGTGTTTTGAGCTTCATCCAAAATCACAAAAGAATGGTTCAGCGTACGCCCACGCATATAGGCAAGTGGAGCGACTTCAATCACTTGACGTTCGATGAGTTTTGCTACTTTTTCAAAGCCAAGCATTTCATATAGAGCGTCATATAAAGGACGTAAATAAGGATCAATTTTTTGGGTTAAATCGCCAGGTAAAAAGCCCAATTTTTCCCCTGCTTCTACCGCTGGGCGTACCAACAAGATACGCTGAATTTCATTACGTTCCAACATATCGACCGCAGCGGCAACCGCAAGATAAGTCTTACCCGTACCAGCAGGACCGATACCAAAAGAAATATCACTTTGTAAGATGCGTTGTACATAACGACGCTGATTGGCACCGCGTGGATTGATTCGCCCTTTGCGAGTCTGTAGATATACATCCATCGGTGCTTCACCATCGCTATCCACTTGGTGTTGCTCGCTAAAATGCTCATCAAGATGACGTTCAGTCTGGCTCGCTTGGATAATCAAATGTAGCTGGTCAGCTGTAATAGCTTGATTTTCGGATTCTTCATATAGTCTTTGTAAAATTTGTTCCGCCTGTTGTACATTTGCCAGTTCGCCTTCGATGGCAAAGTGTTCGCCACGTTGGGCAATAGATACATTGAGGCGTTGTTCGATTTGTTTAAGGTGGCTTTGGTAAGGGCCGAGTAGGCGTTTTAGGTGTTCTAACACGATATCATGAAATGACAAATGGCGTTGAATACTAGCTGTCAAGAGCGTTTCCTTTAATAAGTAATCGTTAAGTCATGCAATAATTATGCACAAATAGCATCTTAATACTGTGTGTTTTGATTGTCAAATTCAAGCAAGCATAGCGTAATACTTTTGTCATGATTAAGCATTAATGAAAAATAAAGTTTAGATACACGATACGAGTAAGAAGTATAAAAATAAAGTCGCATAACAAAGATTATACGACTTTATTTTTGTTCTATGCTGAGAAATAAAATCAATATCCAAACATGGGCAAAATTATTTTTTACCGATTTCATCTAAATGTAAATGCAGAATACGGCGTAACTCTAATACAGCTTCGGGGGCATACTGAATTGAATGCGAACCAGGAATAATCTTTTCAGACAAAGCACCATCTAAATGTAAACTTTTATAAGGTACGATACCATCAGTGATTTTATCTTTATCATCCGACTTAGTATTATTTCCAGTCATCACGTGATATTTCATACCATTAATAATATTGATGTTTTGAGTAATATACATAAAGGCTGATTTTGGACTTAAATCACTTGGACCATTTTGATATAGCTTCTGAGATAGTTGTTTGACGATTTTTTCTTGGCTTGGGTCAGTCATATAATACGCCAAGCGATTTTGCTGTACGGTTAATATCTTGCTTGGTAGCTTAATAATACGGCGTGCCATTTGGGTAAACCAACGGTCAGCAAACTCAGTACCTCGTAATGGTGCTGAGATAAATACCGTACGAGATACACTTGGCAAAGCTTGCATTTGGAGTTGTGGTTGAAAATCACGGATCAATTTATCCACTTTGATGCCATCACTGTGGCAAGTGTGACACTCTTGTTGAATATAGCTTCGTGCTTGCTGTGATAAATTATCTTTACTCACCAATAATCGGCTAATGATGCCACCCATACTATGTCCAATCAGCACCGTATCACTGATCTTTTGTTGTGGATACTGTTGCTGAACTTGGTTTAATGCTTGATTTAACAAGTGATAGATCTGATAACGATTTTCCAAAATCGGCATATTAGTCGAATAAAAAACTTGCCAAACCTGATATTGCTCACGCAATACGGCATCACCCATCAAATCATTACTGACCGCAATCCATGCTTCTGGGCTACTGGCTAAACCATGAACCATAATAATCAGTTTTTTATTAGGATTATACGGTTCGAGCATAAATAGTTGTGGTGAGATAAATTGTTTATTTTCCACCACCAAAGTATTTAACGCCTGTGAACCAAGTTTGGCATTGGCAAGCCATAATCCATAAGGTGCAGAGAAATTGGCAGCCAATTGGTAATCTTGACCATGAATATTAATTTTATCAAATTGATTTGGGTTAATCGTGCGTAACAACATTTGTTTGCTGTTTAGTATCGCATCAATATTATTTTTGTCTTTTGGTTCAATCACTACTGTTGCAGGTAGATATTGTGCGGATTGAATATTTGGATGATGAAATATATCTACTTTTTCTTTGGCATAGTTTACAAAGACTGGTTTTTTATTTTCATCAGTCTTAAGTTTGATCACAAATTCAGAACCAAAACCGTCACGTTTACTTAAACTATTTAAACCGATAAATTTAAGTTGATAAGTTGAAATCAATTGCTCAATGTTTTTTAGATCTAAATCTGGGTATTGATGCGTATCGATTTGATACTGACTATCGCCAATTTGGATTTTATTATTCGATAATTGCTGTCTGTCGATGATATTGTTTAAGCTCATCATTTGTGCCACAGCTTGATTATAAAAATCTTGTACTTGAATTTGGCGATTATTAAATAAGCGTTGTCGTGCTTGACGTTGTGTTGCAAATAAATAAGCGTAACTATAACGAATAGATTGATTTAAACTATTTACATAATCTTTTAGGCAATCAGGATTGGCTTTTGAAAAATCAAATTGATTATTCTGAATCAGTGATCTTGGTACATTGGTGCATTGTGGATCGGATCTTAAAGCCAAAGCATGACTTAAATACAGCTCACTACCCGTAGATAAAATCTCTTCGTCAGAAAGCTGTTTAATCTTTTGCAGCTCACTCATACATTGAGCAGGTGAGTTTATACATTGTTGAGATTTTGGATTGACCAGCAATAGGGTATTCTGGCTACTTTGAGAAAGTTGATCATTGGTCAGAATGTTATGTCGCTCATCATTGGCATTTTTGCTAAAATCAACTTGTTTTACCCCGACCATATTAATCACTTGGCAAGCTGAAAGTAAACTTATACTACATAAACAAAAAAGCCATTTTTTTACATTTCGCATCAGCATTACCAGTTCTTTTGCTGTCAAAGATATAACGCTAAGATAGCGATTTTTAAAATGAATGTCTAGTCATTAAAATATAGTTTTAAAACATAGATTTTTTAACTAGTCCAATCCATTTCTTTTGAAATAGGGTCAATCCATACAGCATAAGCAGGACAATCTTCTGTAATAAACCACATAGATATATCAAATGGGGCAAAGGTTGGGTTGTCAGAATATTCGATTTCGTTTTTAGGAAATGCGGTTCTAAAAATTTTTTCCCATTCTTCAGCTGTATGTTCAATAATTTGCATCTCTTTTTGTAGTTTTAAAATCCCTCGATTTAAACAGGCTTTAAGCAAAATTAAAAAAGCTTCTTTCTTTTCTTCAAAATTTTTAAATCGTCCATCGTCAATCACAAACCAAATACTACTACCTAAATTTAAACTCAATGCCAAAGCGGTTGCCATATCTTCTTCAATTTGAGTTTGAGTATAATTAAAAGTATATTTTTCCATTTCAAACGTTTACCTTAAAAATCGATAGAATAGTACAAAAAAAGTCGTGTTACACCTGAAAAAGCAAAGCGAACACGACCTACGATTTTTCAAATCACGAATAAAAATTAATCTTCTACCTTAACCACATCACCGATAACAAAATTTAACGTTTTGATTTCGGTAATATGCACATCCGCAAATTTGCCAATCAGACTGGCATCGCCTTTAAAGCACACCAGGCGAGTATTATCCGCTGTACCAATCAACATAGTTGGATCATTATCCGATACTTTTTCCACCAAAACACGCTCAGTACGCCCAAGCATGGCATCCGTTTTATCAATACTAGACTTTTTGATAATCTGTTGCAATTCTGCCAAACGGGCTTTTTTCACCACTTCTGGTGTGTCATCTGGCAATTCTGCCGCAGGCGTCCCTGGGCGTTTTGAATAGACAAAACTATAAGAATGGTCAAAATCTAAATCTTTGACAAACTGCACCGTTTCACGGAAATGCTCGTCGGTTTCTCCCGGAAAGCCGATAATAAAATCACTGGATAAATGCATATCTGGACGAATAGCACGCAATTTGGCGATTTTATCGATATACACGTCAATGGTATGGTTACGCTTCATGGCTTTGAGTACCTCATTTGAGCCACTTTGTACCGGCAAGTGAAGATGCGATACCATTTGCGGTAGGTCACGATAACATTCAATCAAATCATCAGAAAATTCAAGCGGATGCGATGTGGTATAACGAATACGCCCGATACCGTCAATGGCAGCCACTAGGCGAATCAATTCCGCAAAAGTACAAATGCCACCATCAAAGGTTTCACCACGATAGCCATTGACATTTTGCCCCAGTAAATTGACTTCACGCACGCCTTTTTCTGCCAAACCTGCGATTTCTGCCAATACGTCATCGAGTGGACGTGACATCTCTTCACCACGGGTATAAGGCACCACACAGAATGAACAATATTTTGAACAGCCTTCCATAATCGATACAAACGCTTTATGCCCTTCGACACGCGGTTCAGGTAAATAGTCAAATTTTTCAATATCAGGGAAAGAAATATCCACCAATTTGATCTTATCTTGTTTTGGTTTTTCGACCTGTTGTTGATGTTGGTCAAGCATTTGCGGTAAGCGGTGTAAAGTCTGCGGACCAAAGACCATATCCACATAAGGGGCACGTTTTTGAATGACATCACCTTCTTGTGATGCTACACAACCACCGACACCAATAATCAAATCAGGATTTTGTTCTTTGAGTTTACGCCAACGACCAAGCTCACTAAAGACTTTTTCTTGGGCTTTTTCACGGATAGAACAGGTGTTCATCAGCAAAATATCGGCTTCGGCAGGATTGTCGGTCAGCTCGTAACCGTGTGAATCATTGAGCAAATCCGCCATACGATGACTGTCATATTCATTCATCTGACAGCCTTGTGTTTCGATGTACAACTTTTTGCGAGCTGTAGTCGAAGTAGGGCTGTGCGATGGTTGGTGAGCAGTTTTATCTGTGGCAACGGACGCTGTAGGAATGAAGGTTTGAACCGTCATAAAAATACCTTAAAATAATCAATGTTGATCATTTGCTGATAGATTACTAGTAGTATCATTTTATGTTTTTTCAACGGATACGACATTTTTCTTGTCATTATACTTGAATTTTCTTTATAAAAATCAAGTATTAGCACAATCATAAAGATTGGTCTGATTTAAAACAAGAAATAGTGCTCAACAAATGCTTTTGGGCTAGGAAGAAATACCTAATAAACGGTCTTCTTCATGGCAAATTAGTGAAAAATAAACAGCATATTATACGCAGAATCTTGTTAAATAAAAAGTAAAAATCTTTGCTTGATTAAGTGATGATATTCTAAATGGTGATCAATATTTTTTGAGACGCTATTGATAATGAGTGTTTGATTTATCTAATGTGATTTTTGGATAAGTTTTAATGTAATGATTTGATTTTAAAAATAAATTTAATTCGTGCTTAGGGTGCATCTTAAGCATCTATTTTGTCCATTACACCTGAAAATAATAAAACAAAAAAAAGCCCACAAGGGGCTTAATTTTTTCACAATGCTTTTACAAGCAAATGTACAAATTATTGCGCAAGCGCTTTAATTTGTGCATTCAAACGGCTCTTATGACGAGCAGCTTTGTTTTTGTGAATGATGCCTTTATCAGCCATACGGTCGATTACAGGAACAGCTTTTTTATAAGCTTCTGTAGCAACAGCATGGTCAGCTGCAGCGATAGCCGCTACAACACGTTTGATATAAGTACGAACCATAGAACGCAAGCTTGCGTTATGACGACGTGCTTTTACGTTTTGGCGAGCACGTTTTTTAGCTTGAGCAGAGTTTGCCACTCTTGCACTCCTTCAAATAAGTTAGTCTGGGGCGGGCTTTGTTATCAATGCACAAAGATATCGCAATCTTCATACTCAACCAGCCCGTAAACAAGTGCTATATATTGCCTAAAAATAGTTTTAAAGTCAAGTGGCGTAGCATTCAAAACAGGTCTTTTTGCGTACGTAAGTGGCTAAATTCTGCCAAATCCTTTGCCGTCAAAAAAACATTGGTCTTTAATTCTGCTGCCAAAGTAGTTGGAACTGTCGGTTGCTTATGCTCACGTTGCACTTTGATATGTTGATAACGTTGTTGAATATCAGGATTATCAGGGTACATCGTTGTGGCAAATTCAGCATTGCTCAAGGTATATTCGTGTGTGCAATAAATCATGGTCTGACTTGGTAACAGTTTAATTTTTTGCAAAGATTCATACATCTGTTGCAGACTGCCTTCAAATACACGTCCACAGCCCATAACAAATAGCGTATCTCCGCTAAATAGACTGTCTAATTGTGGCAAATAAAAGCACATATGCCCAAGCGTATGCCCAATCGTAGAAAAGCAATCAACCTTTAGCTCGTGCCAAGTAAACTGTTCACCATCATCTAGCCATATGTCTGCGAGTTGAATGTCATCTTTTTCTGCCAGTGGTGCATATACAGTAGCATTACTAAATGTTTTGAGCTCAGCTACACCTGCAATATGATCATCATGTTTGTGTGTGATCCATATTTGCTCAATACGGTAATCATGCGTTTGACAATATTCTTGTACGATATCGGCTTGTGTGGGATCAATTACGACCAAAGATTTATTCTGTGTATCTTTAAGTAGCCAAATATAGTTTTGTAGGCGATTTTGCATATCAATCGCCACGATTTCAAAACAGTTTTTTAAATTTTTGCTCATCATTTATCGCCTTAAGTTTAACAATAAATAAATTCCAACGCTTCACGCAAGTTTGGATCCAAATTTTCCTGCCCCAATAGCCAATCTACATAATCAATAGGCACTTCTTTTAACGGTGTGCCTTTATGTTTACCAAAAGGCATAAATTTTGGTAAGCGTGCCAATTTTGCTACTTGATAAAGTTGTTCAATGCTGGTGATGCCAGTCTTTTCATGTTCACGATAATGACGCAAAATGGCATCCAAAAGGTCTGCTGTCAAAAGTACGTCTGTAGATGCCTGATGTGCATTACGCAATATCTGACGAGTATGTTGCCAATCCTGTGAAATAAAATAGCTCAAACTAGACAATGCATGACTTTCTAAGTGTGGCCAAATACTACGTGCTAGTGCCAAAGTGCAAATTGGTTTGAGATGCGACGTCGACTCTTGGCAACGTGAAATGGCTTGAATATCGTAGTCAATATTATGTCCAATGATATAAATGGTTTCGCTTGGTAATTTAAATTCACGAAAGTTGGGTTTGCCTGTCAAATCTTCTGGCAAGATATGATGTACTGCCATCGATGCCAAATTAATTTGCGTATCAGCATCGAGGCTAAACAACTCATCATAAATATCATCATTGCGTTGTAAGCCGTTTGTATTGATATCTACTGCGAGGTAGGCAACTTCGATAGGATAGCCATGTAAAGCATGCGTTTCGGTATCGAGAATAATAGCATGATGATTGAGTGGTGTAGTCATAATTGATTCCAAATCACAAAATAAGGATTAAAATTGTTTAATGGCTTGATTGTAGTACAAATCTAACCATTCGCCTATGATCTCATCGCAATAGCAGTAGAAAATGCTTTAAAAACGTGGATTTAATAATTGGCTAAAGAAATACGGAACGATGTTTGGCTCCAAAATAATGGTCATGATAATACCGTAGGCAGCACCCCATAAATGTGCATCATGATTGATATGGTCATTATTTTTTTTGCTTGCCCAAACGCTATAACCCACATATAGCACTGCAAAAATAATTGCAGGCATTGGTATAAAAAATACAAAAATCAACTTCCAAGGTTGAAACAAGATATAAGCAAACAGTACCGCCGATACAGCACCTGATGCACCTAGACTCAGATACTGAGGATTGTTTTTATGTTTGAAATAGCTGGGTAAAATTGAAACAAATAGCCCGCCTAGATAGAACAAGGCAAAACCCATCTCAAAAGCAAATTGACGATAGAAGACTTCCAAGATACGCCCAAAGAAAAAAAGCGTCATCATATTGAACAACAAATGAAAACCATCAGTATGAACAAAGCCGTAAGTGAATAAGCGATAATACTCACCACGTTGTACAGCAGGACCCCAAAAGATAAGATTATCCAGGACACGTCGTTGACTAAAGGCAACTAGAGAAATGGCTACAGTAATAATGATGATAAGTATACTGTGGCTGGCAAGTAAAGTAGACATAAGGAAATCAAATTCATCGTATATTTGTATTCACCTTAAGTATTTATGAAAAAATGGTCAAGCTAAGTTTGTAGATTTAGGTGATTTAATGTGCAAATTTAAAAATTTAATAAAATAAAATCGCTGAAAAGTAGTTTTTTCGCTAAAAAGCGTATTGTTTGAATGTAAAATAATCGTTTATGAAAAATATCACTTGACGAGATTGCTAAAAATCATAATAATACACACACAAATTTTGGCTATGTAGCTCAGTTGGTTAGAGCACAGCACTCATAATGCTGGGGTCGCAGGTTCAAGTCCAGCCATAGCCACCATTTACCTTATTCTAAAAAAAGCTTTGTCATCATGACAAGGCTTTTTTTATTTTTATTGGTTTTTGCTCACATAATATAATGATTAACGGATAAAATTACATGAGTTCGGGATAAGTTTAAGTGTAATAATTTGATTTTAATAAATTTAATTCGTATGTAGGGTGCATCTTACGCACCTTTCACAAAACGACATCTTGCGAAGCTTCAATCGCTTCTCAGGTGCGTCTTGCGAAACAGTGTTTCTCACACCCTACGGCTATAAAATCATATCATTACAAGAAAAATGTAATGCTTTAAATCGAACTGACGTTAAAATTGAATGCTAGAGGTATTAGAGAAAAATTGAGCTTATTTTTTACAATGCATTTAATTACTGTGTAGTAAAGAATGGGTACTTAAAAAAGATCTAAACTAATTACTATTTTGTGGCATATTTGATGTGCAACCTAAGTCTTACAATCATTAAGCTGCACTCAAAAATATGATATTTCGCTTAAAATTTACTTATGGAAAATAAGGCTCCACCATTTTTCTGACATTGGTTTTGGCATTAATCACCGTCATAAATGTGTAAGCCCCGATAAATTTACGGCTAATAAACATAAATTCTTTTGGTGGCACAGAAAAGTAGCGTGATGCCATCGATTGCCCTGCATGTTTGATGATACGATCATGCAAATTGCTAGCAAGCCAATCATAACGATATTGCTCATCCATAATCCCCACTGGCATGTCAGGATTATTTTCAGGACAACTAAAGGCTTCTGTAGTCAATAAAAATACTTTTGCCATATCTGGACGAATAGAACGTGGCATATCATCAAAAAAGTTATAACCATCCATCGCATCTAGCATACGATCCATGCTATGCAAATAACCTGCATAAATCAAACGGTGTGCCATTGCCAAAAGGTGGTCATCAAACTGTCGAATCGCGCCAAAATCTAATAATACGATTTGGTCCAAAACATCTTGACCGTTGCCTAAACGTACCAAATAATTACCAAAATTTGGATCGGTTTGCATCTCACCCCACTCAAAAATCTCTTTCAAAGGGATATTTAAAGCTGCTTCGCCCAAGGCATCACGACGCTGTTGAGATAGCTTCAAAATCGCAGGACTGTGAATTGGCACGCCATGTTCAAAAGTCATACATAAAATGCGATCGGTACAATATTCATCGATAATAGTCGGTACGATATAACGCGGATCATCCGCCAAATATTCAGCAAAACGCTTGGTGGTTGTTGCTTCAATGGCATAGTCCACTTCACGGTGCATCATTTGACGTACTTCTTCATACCAGTCGTCAAATTCTCGGGTTTGTGGTACGGCACGAGTCAATTTCATCATGCTACGGAACAAATTCATATCTGAATCAATGGCTTCCGCAACACCTGGGTATTGCACTTTGAGTACCAAAACTTTGCCATCGCTTTTACGCACCGCACGATGTACTTGGGCTAATGATGCAGTACCGAGTGGTTGTTGTTCAATGTTTAATTCGTGGAATTTATCGCCAAGTTGTTGTTTGATATAAGGTTCAATGCTTTGCCAAGATAATGCAACTGTACTATCGTTTAGCGTCATCAATGCTTGGGTAATTTCATCAGGTAAAAAATGTTCGCCATACAGAGCCATCATTTGCCCGATTTTAACCACTGAGCCTTTAAGTTTACCAATTTCATCGACCAAATATTGTGCTTGTTGCGATAAAGCTTGTTTGCGTTTTTGTTCTCGAGAAGATTGATCACCAAATAAACTACTGGCGTTTGCAGTCGCCCAACGTGTGCCTGCTAAGAAGGATGCTTTGGCTAAGGAAAAACGACGATCAAAAGCAGAAGTCTTTAGTTGTTCTAACTGATTGCGTTCAGACATCACAAAATCCTAATCTATTTAAGGTGTTATGACAGGCACAAAGCAAACAAACTTTGTCATAACATTACCATGAAAAAAGCTTAATCTAAGCGAGAGTGTACACTAAAATGTAAGAAATTACGTATAAAAACCGTAGCTGATGTTGCTTTATTCATCAATATTCATTCATTTTGAAAACGTAAAATGCAAACTATATTTTATAAGATAGAGTATGTCTTATTGCTTACCAAATTCGCATAGGCAAGACGATAAAAAATCAGTAGAATACCTTTATTATTTAGCAAAATTTTATGGGGTTAATGTGGAATATCCGCTTATTTCTGATGAATATTTACAACAAGCCAATGACCAGCTCAGCACCATTCGAGATTTTATCCGTTTTGGAGTGACGGCTTTACGCCAACATGATGCTCATCTTGGTCAGGGTACAGAAGATTTTTTTGCGGAAAGTTCAGCCTTAGTTTTACAAACTTTATCGCTAGATTGGTCAGCTGATGCAGAAATTTTGGATGCCAAATTATTACAATCAGAAAAAGATGAATTTTTAGCCTTATTACAACGTCGTATCAATGAACGTATGCCAACGTCTTATTTGCTGAATTTGGCATATTTTTGTGGTAAGCCGTTTTATGTCGATGAGCGAGTATTGATTCCCCGTTCCCCGATTGCCGAGCTGATTAATACAGGTTTTGCCCCGTATTTTAGCGATGCTACGGCAGATAATATTCATGCTTTGCCTGAAGTGCGTAGTGATAATACGCCATTGCGTGTGTTAGATATGTGTACAGGGTCGGGCTGTATTGCCATCGCCTTGGCGTACGCTTTCCCTGATGCGGAAGTCGATGCTACCGATATTTCCAAAGAAGCTTTGGAAGTGGCGAGTATCAATGCTGAGCATCACAATATGCAATACCAAGTGGCATTGTTAGAGTCGGATTTATTCGCCAAAATCCCTGCCGAAAATCAATATGATTTAATCGTGTCTAATCCGCCTTATGTCGATGCGGAAGATATGGCGGATTTGCCAGCTGAGTTTTTGCATGAGCCAGAATTGGCATTGGCAGCAGGGCAAGATGGTTTGGATTTGGTGAAAAAAATGCTTGCCGTGGCAGCGGATTATCTTACTGAAAATGGTCTGTTGGTGATTGAAGTTGGCAATTCGGAATGGGCAATGCGTCAGAATTTCAATAAGATTGATTTTCATTGGTTGCAGTTCCAAAATGGTGGTTCGGGGATTTTTGCCTTGACCGCACAACAATGCCGTGAATATCAAGCGATTTTTCAGCAGTCGATTGAGTGATTTAGAGAGAGCATAGTGATAAAAATACTTTTTTTCATATTATTGCTCCTTTGTGTGATTGTGCAGGGGTTGCTTATCTATGTACTTGGTGGTTATAACCCACATGAGTTGGATAAGCTACTCACAATGTGGGGAGGATTTAATAAGGAGATTTACCTTATACAGCTTTTATATTAGCCATTACAAAAGTAAAAGCTATTTGGCTAATCCCTATGCTCAATTTAATTATTGGTAGTTTGGTGATTGTTAAAAAAGGATGGCGTATCGGATTACTGGTCATTCTTTTATCTTTTTTGATTGCTTTAGCCTTCGTTTGGGCAATATATGCACCAGCGATGATGATTTCAATGAGTACAGCATAATTTTTTTAAATCTGAGACCTAAATAAATTATGCAATGCTCACTCAGCGATTTTACATCTTGCTAAGACAGGGTGAATGACATGCTTTTTTTCAGTAGCTGGTTGAGTGATTTTGACTGAGAGTGAAGTAATGAAAAATTGCATAGATTGAGTGATTTAGGTGGTTTAATTTGTACTTTTTGATAATCAGGTTGAATTGGCATGTGAGGGTTATGAATATATACCGCCTTTGGTACGCTTAAAAACTAAGTCGAAATTGTGGTAAATTTGGGGTATTATTTGTAATGCTGAAAAGCTACCAACCTACGTTTAGTTTGAAGTGACTAAACGATGAGTTTTTGATTGTGAAAATATTAGGATTGCACTATTATGATGTTGATAAAGAGATGATTACCTTTAATGTTAATAGGAATTTGTATGACTACTTCAGCTCAACCCCCCCCAATTATGGTGATGTTAATTCTAGAGAATTAATGGTCGAAAAATATCAACAAGGACAATTAGAAGCTATATATTTATTTCCTATCCAATTGGGTGGTGAAGAGGTTGAGCTTAACACGGTTTATGTACCTATAGGTGTGAGTGCTATGAAAGATAAAATAGATAATACCTTTATCAACTATGCTCATGAAGGTTTGATCAATAAATTAAAGGTAAAGCCTGTCTATAAGGGAAATAGTTTTATTCCATCAAAAATCGTTTATGAGGGTTCACATTCAAATAGAGACGGTAATATCAGTCTTGAATTAGATATTTGGTAATAAATAGGCGAATAATAGTCGTCTTTTAATGCATGTTATTTAATCAATGATTGAAACGTGTATCAGTCAAAATTAGAAACCAATTTGAGGAATACTTACGCGATGAAAAGTCAAAATATAGCTAGCAGGCATAAGTTATTGGCTATTTTATTATTAGCGGTAGTAGCCAACACAGCTTGTACTCAAACTACTCATTTATCTACAACTAACGCGTATTCAAAAAATCAGGTACAACCTAAATTAGATCTGACTATAAGCAAAAATACTACACAACAGGCGATCGCCCAAATCAAAGCTACGCTAATTGCTTATCAAACAGCGATGGCAAAGGCTGATACTGATGCGATTATGGCAATATTCCAAGATAATGCGGTGATTGAATTTCAAGCCAAGCCAACACTTCAGGGCAAAGATGCCATCCATCACAGCTATGAGCAAGCCTTTGCGGTAATGGATTTTACAGGCATTGACTACGTGCCGACGAATATTGAAATCTATGGTGATACAGCAATAGTACGCACTACGCATCCAATTGGTGCTACGGTATATCACAAAGAGCAGGGTAAAACCTTACCCGATCGCAATCGTGAAGTATTTGTATTTAAACGTCACGGTAATGATTGGAAGATTGCCTATTATATGTATAATCAAAAATCATAAGCTTTTTTATCACTTACAAGTCGCTAAATGTTTAGACATATAACGACTTGTAGTAAATAAATGCTGGTTAAGTTTTCAAGCTTTATAAATAAGCCAACCAATCACGTTTATTATGAAAATCTGCTTGCTGACCGCTATGCTGCAAGGCAAAGTAATGTTCTTTTTGTTGGGTTTGAATCACTGCACTGACCCCAAAATAAATGTCATTTAGACTGATTTGAAAATGATTTAAAAAATCTTGAATATCAATCAATGCGGTTAAGCCAAACTTAGTACGTTGTATATCAATGACTTCTATATCATTAGCAGCTTGTGGTGGCATCTTTTCAGGATAACGATATTCTTCAAAAGCATAAGCTTGCCAAGTCAAATTTGTGGCGAGATTAATTTCCCGATAATCATCTAGTTCACGAATACCGATAAACAATTCAAAACAAGTATTTTGCCATAAATAATCTTGGCGTTTTCCCAATAAATTTTCATCTAATTGTGGGTAAATAATCGCTTGTTCTGGGTCATTAATCCAAAAGCCAATTTGGATTTGCGTGCGATTGTCCGCATCTTTTTTATTTTCTAATGCAGCAACAAGACGAATATCTTGCTGATGACGTGCATCAAATGCAGTTAAATCAAAACTTGCCATGTGCTGTACTCAATTAAAATTTTTATCCTCCCCCAAGCCCTTTCTAAGTGAGGGGCTTGTACTATTTTATGGGGAGGGTAAAGATTAAGATTGTAAATGTGCAAAACGCACGATGTTAGAGAGCTTTTGATTTTGCTGTGCGGCTTTTTTGTAAATTAATACAATTTTACCGATTGATTGCACGTTGGTCGCTTGAGTTTGTTGTAATAGTTCTTCGATGATTTGCTTACGCTCTTCACGGTCTTCGCCTGCAATCTTCACTTTAATCAATTCATGATCATTTAAGGCACGAAGTGTTTCTTCGATGACATTTTCAGTCAAGCCTTGTCCGCCGATCATGACTACAGGTTGTAGAGCGTGACCGATTTGACGTAATTGTTTGCGTTGTTGAGCTTTGAGCGTTGTCATAGAAAAACCTAAAAATCATAAATGTAGAGCAAAGATGCCAAGTAATTATAAAGCAAAAACGCCAAGATACCAATTTTTTAAAGATAATTTTGCGAAAAGTATCTATATAACTGTGCATTGCATTGTTTTTTGCGATTAAGACTTATGTTTTGAAAGGTTTTGACGTATAATAAAGTGTCGTTATTTTATTCTGCTCAAACTATGGCAACCAAAATCACCAATCAAAAATTATCCAAAAGTAGTCGTGCTTGGATGCGTGAGCATCTTGATGATCCTTTTGTAAAACGTGCACAAAAAGAGGGCTATCGTGCCCGTGCAGCATATAAATTGCTCGAAATCCAAGAAAGGCACAAAATGATCAAATCGGGCATGACCGTGGTCGATTTGGGTGCTGCCCCAGGCAGTTGGTCGCAAATCGCAGGCAAATTGGTCGGTGACAAAGGCATGGTGGTCGCATCCGATATTTTGGAAATGGATGCTTTGCCTGATGTGACCTTTTTGCAAGGTGACTTTCGTGAGCAAGCTGTATTCGATGAATTGTTAAATATTTTAAATGGACGTCATGTAGACCTTGTAATTTCCGATATGGCACCCAATACATCAGGAAATAGAGCTGTTGATCAGCCAAGACAGATTTATTTGTGCGAGTTGGCTTTGGATTTTGCACAAAAAGTTTTGGATGAAAAAGGGCAGATGTTGGTAAAAGTGTTCCAAGGCACAGGTTTTGACGAATTCCGTCAGATGATGTTGGACAATTTTGATATTGTCAAAACAGCAAAGCCTGCAGCATCACGCGCTCGCTCCAAAGAAGTATTTTTGTTGGGTATCGGGCGTAAAAAAGTCTTCCGCTAGACTTCATTAGGTATGTACTATTGATAAGTAAAATATGTGATTTTTACATATTTATCACACGATTATCTCTCTCAATAGTACAGGCTTGTGGCAAAATACAGCGATTTTAAAATTTTTCATATTGATGGTTTTTGATAAACCATTGTTTTAAACAAAACAGGAATGATGCTTTGAACAATATCTTCAAAAACGCCATACTTTTTTTGATTGTACTCGGCGTGTTGGTGTTTGTATTTAGCAGTATCGGTGGCGGTAAGAAGTCGGATAATATGAATTATTCGCAATTTGTCGCTGCGGTCGAAGCAAAACAAATCAAGAAAGTCACTGTTGATGGTGAACGTATTGTTGGTACAAAAGCCAACGGTACTGAATTTGAAACAATACGCCCAGACGTTTTTGACCCAGACTTTGTGCCTACACTGATTAAAAACGGTGTCGAGGTAGAAGGTACTGCACCACAGCGTCAAGGCTTGATGATGCAACTATTGATTGCCAGCTTCCCTGTTTTATTGATTATTGGCTTGCTGATGTTCTTTATGCGTAACATGGGCGGTGGTGCTGGTGGTAAAGGCGGTCCGATGGGCTTTGGTAAATCAAAAGCCAAAATGCTGACCGAAGACCAAATCAAAACTACTTTCGTTGATGTCGCAGGTTGTGATGAAGCCAAACAAGAAGTCGTTGAAATCGTTGATTTCTTACGTGATCCTTCTAAATTCAAACGCTTAGGCGCATCGATTCCACGTGGTGTATTGATGGTGGGTCCACCAGGTACAGGTAAAACGCTACTTGCCAAAGCGATTGCAGGCGAAGCAAAAGTACCATTCTTTAGTATTTCTGGTTCAGACTTTGTTGAGATGTTTGTCGGTGTGGGTGCGTCACGTGTACGTGATATGTTCGAACAAGCCAAACGTCATGCACCATGTATCATCTTTATTGATGAGATTGATGCGGTAGGTCGTCATCGTGGGTCTGGCACTGGCGGTGGTAATGATGAACGTGAGCAAACCTTAAACCAAATGTTGGTCGAAATGGATGGCTTTGAAGGTAATGAAGGTATTATTGTCATTGCTGCGACCAACCGTGCTGATGTATTGGATAAAGCGTTGTTGCGTCCAGGTCGTTTTGACCGTCAAGTGATGGTAGGCTTACCTGATATCCGTGGTCGTGAGCAGATTTTGAATGTACATTTGAGAAAATTGCCATCAACGACTGGTGTGGACGTTGGTGTCTTAGCACGTGGTACACCTGGTTTCTCGGGTGCACAGTTGGCTAACTTAGTCAATGAAGCTGCATTATTCGCTGCACGCCGTAACAAAAATACGGTTGATATGCACGATTTTGAAGATGCTAAAGACAAGCTGTACATGGGCCCTGAACGTAAATCAATGGTATTGCGTGAAGAAGAACGTAGTGCAACGGCTTATCACGAAGCAGGTCATGCCATTGTCGCTGAACTTTTGGAAGGTACTGATCCAGTACACAAAGTGACAATCATGCCACGTGGTTGGGCATTGGGTGTAACTTGGCAGTTGCCTGAGCAAGACCATGTTAGTGACTACAAAAAGAAAATGCTAAACAAGATTGCGATTTTGTTTGGTGGACGTATTGCAGAAGAGATCTTTATTGATCAGCAATCTACAGGTGCGTCAAATGACTTTGAACGTGCAACCAAGATGGCACGTGCTATGGTCACCAGATATGGTATGTCTGAAAAAATGGGTGTCATGGTCTATGAAGATGATGATAGTCCGTACGGTGGTAGTTTGGGTCGTCCAATTTCAGAAGCAACGCAACAAATGGTTGATGCTGAAATCCGTCGTATCTTAGACGAGCAGTATAAAGTCGCTTGGGATATCTTAGAAAATAACAAAGATATCGCCCACGCGATGGTTAAAGCTTTGATGGAATGGGAAACGATTGATCGTGAGCAAGTGATTGACATCATGAATCGTCGTGAACCACAACCACCAAAAGTGTATGTACCAGAAAATCCAGTGGCTTTGGAAGACTTGGGTGACAAGGATTTACCACCGCCGTTGCCAGTATCTAGTTAAATGAGATATCGGATCAATCTTTTAGCAAGTTTGTTGATGGTTTGTTCTGCACTGCTTGTTACGGCTTGTAAATCGAAACCATCTAATACTCAACAACCTTTAAAGACTCTTGTCACACCAGACAGTGTGGATATAAAGGTCGTTGCAGTAATAGATGGCGATACGATTGATATTTCACTTGATGGAAGCAAAACAAGGGTACGTCTTGCTAACATAGACGCACCCGAAAAAGCTCAAAAGTATGGCACACAAGCAAAGCAGAAACTAGCAGACCTATTGCTTAATAAGTCGATTTATTTGCAAAAGCTGGGCAAAGACAAGTACGGACGTACTCTAGGTACAGACACTGTAAATGGACTGAATATTAATAAAGAAATGGTAAAGTCTGGATATGCATGGGCATATATGACAGGCGATGTTTATTATAATCAGTTGCAGTTACAGGCTCAGAGAGAAAAGCTCGGTTTGTGGGCTGACTCTAATCCTATCCCACCAAATGAATGGCGTAAGCACAATGGTGAAGGCTTTTGATAAACTGACATCGTCGCCTGATATTTCCTTATCTGATCTTAAACCCTGAATATCATGTTGATGACTTGTGAAGACAAAAATCAGTGTATTCAGGGTTAGTTTTTTGACACGTAGACATATCTTTAATCAAAATAAATCGCTCTCTTGAGCAATAACAATCTATCTAAAAATTCTAATAATAGAAATAAACCTTTAAAAAACATCATTATGCAGTGTGTAAAGCATGTTCTGTATTCAAGGTAAAAAATATCATACATTTTGGCATAAATGATGTTTGTAAAAAGTAATGAATTAAGTTATCTTACTTTAGCTTTACTCAAAAAGGACACATCATGTCATCGCTACATTTGGAACCGCAACGTAAGCAAGCGATCAGTGAGCTTGCGAAAGTACATCAAACCGATCCAGCATTCGCCTCTTTTATGGCGTCCTATTATAAGAATCTAACCAAGCAAAATGTGCAACAATTGACCGATGCTCATCTTGCAGGTATGGCGGTCAATCATTTTAAGCTTTTCCTTTCTCATAAAGACGGCACACCTACAGTCAGTGTGTTCAATCCTGTTGCAACACAGCATCATTTCGACAGCGATAAAACAATTATTCAAATGGTGGTAAAAGACCGCCCATTTTTGACTGATACCATGTTGATGAGCCTTGAAAATCAAGGACTTTCAGTCAAACGTTTATTTACTACAATTTTAAATACTGCCAATAAAACCAATATTACCCAAGCCCACGAAAGTACCGATAATGACATGCAAAACAAAGCGTTTTTCCATGTTGAAATCGAGCGTTTGGCAGAAAGCGATCTCGCTAAGGTGCAACAAGCATTATTAGAAAAAATCAAAACCATTGATGGGGTGGTAGCAGATTGGCAGCCTATGCGTAGCAAACTGCAAGCCATCCATGCCGAACTTCGCAGTACGCCAATTCCAGAACAAGAATATAGTAAATATGAAGTGTTATCATTTTTGGATTGGATGAGTGATAACTTTATTTTTATGGGTTTTCGTGAATATCGCTTTGAGAAAGATAGCAATGAACTGAAACTCTATTCGGTAGGTGGGTCTGGTTTAGGCTTGCTCAAAGGGCAAGCACAAGATACCGTTTCCGAAAGTTTTGCACGTTTACCAAGCAATTTGCGTGAGCTATTGACCCAACCACGTGTATTATTACTTTCTAAGTCAGCACATCTCTCGCCAGTACACCGTCCTGTTTATATGGATTATCTTGGCATTCAGAAGTTTGATCATGAAGGTCACTTGATTGGCGAATACCGTTTCTTAGGTTTACTCACTGCTCGTGCTTATCAAACTCAAGTTGGTGAAATTCCGTTATTGCGTGAAAAGTCCAATAATATCTTATATAACTTAGGTTTGATCAAAAACGGACATAGTTATAATAAAACTGTGCATATTATCAACACTTTACCACGTGATGATTTGTTCCAAGCGAGTCTTGAAGAATTGTCGCAAATGGTGGCTGGCATTGCCAATTTACAAGATAAAAATGAATTAGAATTATTCACCCGTACCGACCATTATCAACGTTTTGTGTCGTGTTTGGTCTATATTCCAAAACATAAATTTGATACCGAATTGCGTATCAAGATTCAACAGACTTTGACCGAAAGTTTTGGCGGTGTGTCATCGACTTTTAGTACCGATTTTAATGAGCTGTATCATGTGCGGGTGCATTTCCATATCCGTACGATCCCAGGCAAAATTAATAGCGTTGATGTCGATGCTTTAGAGCGTAAACTCGGTAATTTGATGTTGGATTGGAATGATGAATATCAAAAAAATCTCAACCAAAGCCTAGGTTTAAGCACTGCTAATACCGCGATTAAGGCATTTAACATTCCTGCGTCGTATCAAGAGCGTTTTGATATTGCCACGGCGGTGAGCGATGTCAGCCGTTTGATGCACTTGCATCAAGATAAACCATTACAATGGCAATTTAATCAAAAAGCCGATGGGGCATTGAGTTTAAATCTATATGGTTTAGATACACCTGTCGCATTGTCCAATGTATTGCCAATTTTGGAAAATTTTGGTGTATCGGTGGTGACTGCTCAAACTTATCGTTTTGATGCACAAAAACAAGCGTGGTTACAAGAATATCGTTTGGCATTGAAAAATGTATCAGAAATTGATTTTGCAACAGTTAAAACGCAATTTGAAAACACCCTTGATGAAATTTGGCAAGGTAAAGTTGAATCAGACAAACTTAATGAATTGATTTTAACGACTACTTTGGATACTTATGATGTGGTCGTGTTACGTGCCTTATCACGCTATATGATTCAGGCAACGGCACCATTTTCCAAAGATTATATTCACCAAACTTTGCTGACCAATCGTGAATTGACCGTGCTATTGATGGATTTATTCCATGCCAAAATGTCACCGCATGCGGATAAAGCACAAAGCGATATTGCGAGCATTAAAGCCGAAATCAACAGCCTATTGGCAAAAGTCAAAAGCTTGGATGAAGACCGTATCATTCGTTGGTTGTTAGATTTATTGAATGCCATGTTGCGTACTAACTTCTACCAAGTGGATGAAAATGGACAGCGTAAAGACCGTTTGTCATTCAAATTTAAAGCCAGTGATATTGCCGGTTTACCAAAACCAAAACCAATGTTTGAAATCTATGTTTATTCGACCCGTACCGAAGGCGTGCATTTGCGTGGCGGTAAAGTCGCTCGTGGTGGCTTGCGTTGGTCGGATCGTATGGAAGATTATCGCACTGAAGTGTTGGGCTTGGTGAAAGCACAAATGGTGAAAAATGCGGTCATCGTGCCTGTGGGTTCAAAAGGCGGTTTTGTGGTCAAAGATAAGTCTAAACAAGCCGACCGTGAAACATGGCAAAAAGAAGGTATCGCTTGCTATCAAACTTATTTGCGTGGCTTGCTCGATGTCACCGATAATTTGATTGACGGTAAAGTGGTGCCACCTGCCAATACCGTGCGTCATGATGAAGATGATCCGTATTTGGTCGTTGCAGCCGACAAAGGTACAGCGACATTCTCGGACATTGCCAACGCTTTATCTGCTGAATACAACTTCTGGTTGCAAGATGCCTTTGCATCAGGTGGCTCGGCAGGTTATGACCATAAAGGTATGGGTATCACCGCACGTGGTGCATGGGAATCGGTAAAACGCCATTTCCGCTTGCAGGGCAAAGACATTCAAGCCCGTGATGACTTTAGCGTAGTCGGTATTGGTGATATGAGTGGCGATGTATTCGGTAACGGTATGCTATTGTCAAAACGCATCAAATTAGTGGTAGCGTTTAACCATTTACATATCTTTATTGACCCAAATCCGAATACTGAAAGCTCGTATGCAGAACGTGAACGTTTGTTTAAATTACCACGTTCAAACTGGACAGATTATGATACCAAATTAATCAGCCAAGGTGGTGGTATTTTCTCAAGAACGGATAAATCCATTGCCATCAGCCCTGAAATGAAAGCAGTATTTGACATTCAAGAAGACAGCTTAACGCCTAATGAATTGTTAAATAAATTGCTCAAAGCCCCAGTAGACTTGATTTGGAATGGCGGTATCGGCACCTATATCAAGTCAAGCGAAGAAGAGCATAGCGATGTGGGCGACCGTGCCAATGATGCCATCCGTGTTAATGGCGGTGAAGTGCGTGCCAAAGTGGTCGGTGAAGGCGGTAATCTCGGCTGTACCCAACAAGGTCGTATTGAATATGCCCTAAAAGGCGGTCAAATCTATACCGATGCCATTGATAACTCTGGCGGTGTAAACTGTTCAGACCATGAAGTCAATATCAAGATTTTATTGGGTGCAGTGGTTGAGCGTGCGGAAATGGATGTGGCAGGACGTAATCAGCTGTTGGCAAGCATGACTGATGATGTAGCTCAATTGGTACTTCGTCAAAACTATTTGCAACCGCAAGCCATTGAATTATCTCGCTTTGAAACGGTTGAACGTTTGAATGAAAATGCTCGCTTTATGCAATATTTGGAAAGCAAAGGGCGTTTAGACCGAGCGATTGAATTTTTACCATCGGATGAAGTGATTGCACAACGTCAAAAAGCAGGTCAAGGCTTAACCAATCCAGAGTTTGCCGTGTTATTGGCTTATGGCAAGATGTGGGTATATGATGAAATGCTTGCCAGTGATTTGCCAGATGACAGCTATTTCTTGAGTGAACTTAAAAAATATTTCCCAAGCACACTTGCGAGCCAATATTTTGATGATATGGTGGCTCACCGCTTGCATCGTGAAATCATTTGCACTTATCTCACCAATGGTTTGGTCAATCGTCTAGGTATTGAAAATGTCTTCTTCTTGGCGGAAGAGGCAGGGCAGTCGATTGCTGATATTACCCGTAGCTATGCCATTGTGCGTGATGTGTTTGGCGTGCAACAGCTTTGGGATAAATTATCCGCTTTGGATAATATCGCCCCTGCAACAAGTCAATTGTCGATTGAAGTCAGCATCCGTAATGTGTTGAAATCAACCATGCTATGGTTCTTAAATAATGAAGGTGTGGCGAGTGTTGATAAGCTCGCCAATAAATACAAAGCGGCGATTCAAGGTTTGATGGGTAATACAGCCATCTTTGAGCGTCATTTTGCCAATGTGATTGATGCACAGACTGCAGCACTCACCGTGCAAGGTGTGCCTGTAGAAGATGCCAAAGCTTTTGCACGTTTACCTGTATTGGTACATACTTTGGATGTGGTCAAGCTTGCTGATGCCAAAGGCGTGAATAGTGAAGTGGTGGCTGAAGCGTATTTTGGTGTGTATAATGCATTGAATATGCAAGCTTTAAATCAAGATGTGCAAGCCTTGCCAAAAGCGAGCTATTGGGATAGACGTGCAACCACGGCTTTAGGTCAAGAGTTGAATCGTACGTTGATTGCCTTGGCATCCGATGCGTTGAGTCATACCAATTTTACCGCATGGAAAACTGCACATCGTGAACAGTTGGATAAATTGACGCATCAATTGCAAGATGTATCAAATACGCCATCGCTTGCATCATTGTCAGTATTATTAAGTGAAATGAATGGTTTGAAAAAAGCGTAATTTCATATTAAATTTATTTCTCTAAGCTATAAAAGAAAACCAAGCTTCGGCTTGGTTTTCTTTTTAGAAAGCGATGAATAAAGTTGAGAAATAAATAGGACTGTGTCATTATCTTGGTCTTATTTTTATCATCAATAGACCTCTTGCGAAAGTTTTGATATAATGACAAGATGAGATACGAAACAATCAAGGGCTTTAGCGACAGC